>NZ_JBTOQG010000060.1:0-273158 GCF_055283955.1 Pseudomonas sp. HP_12 | reverse complement strand
CAGTTGTTAAAGAGCGGGTGGTTAAGATCTTTCGTCTCAACCGAGGCGCGCATTCTACAGCGTCTCTTGTTTCTGTCAAGCGGTTATTTTAAGAAGTTTTCAAAGTTTCCTTATCAACTTCAACCACTTGCGCTTCGTTCGACTTAACGTCTCACGTCAGCGGGAGGCGAATTCTACAGCGTTACAACCTGCTGTCAACTGCCTTTTTCACCGCTGTCGATTCAAGCATCTGAACCGAAGCATTCCTCGCTGCTTACTTCGTCCAACTCTTTGATTATCAAGGAGTTTTCCGTTTCGTCTGCGCCGGAAGTGGGGCGAATTATAGACAGATTCAGAGGGACGTCAACACCTAATTTGAACTTTTCATGAAAAAGCCAAAACCCTAACGAAATCCGACGCTTCCTTCTGTTTATATAGAGATCGGCTAAAGACTCCTGCAAGAGCACCAGCCCTTAGAGAACGCCCCTCTTACGCAAGGCAGTTACCTCAGCGTGAGGTAATCCTAATAAGCCGGTTAGAACTTCCAATGTGTGCTCTCCCAGCAACGGCGGCGCACGCCGATATTCAACAGGCGTGGCAGATAAACGGATCGGACTGGCAACCTGAGGAACAGTCCCACCCAATGCATGAGGCAACTCGACATGGAGACCGCGGAATTGCACCTGCGGATCTGCGAACACCTGGGCGACATCGTTAATAGGGCCACACGGTACGCCCGCCCCCTCCAACGCCGCGACCCATTCGGCCGTGGTCTTGAAGACGGTGGCCTGCCGGATCAGCGGGATCAGTTCGGCACGATGCGCCACGCGCTGCTTATTACTCGCAAACCGCGGATCGCTGGCCCACTGCGGTTGCCCGGCCACTTCGGCGAATTTGCGGAACTGGTTGTCGTTCCCCACCGTGAGAATGAAATCGCCATCGGCGGTGGGGAAATCCTGGTAGGGCACGATATTCGGGTGAGCATTACCCAGTCGCCTTGGCGATACGCCCGTCGTCAGGTAATTCATTGCCTGATTTGCCAGGCAGGCGACCTGCACATCCAGCAACGCCATGTCGATGTGCTGACCAGGCCCTCCCTGATCCCGATGCGCCAGAGCAGCAAGAATCGCAGAAGTCGAATACAGCCCCGTCAGAATATCCGTCAGCGCCACGCCGACCTTCACCGGTCCCGCGCCATCCTCCCCCTCGGGACGACCGGTAAGGCTCATCAGCCCACCGAGCCCTTGGATCATGAAGTCGTAACCTGCTCGCTTGGCGTAGGGTCCCGTCTGACCGAACCCGGTAATGGAGCAATAGATGAGCCTGGGGTTCTCCAGTTGCAGTGATTCGTAATCCAAACCGTAGGCCTTCAGCCCGCCAACCTTGAAGTTCTCGATGACGATATCGGACTTCGCCGCCAGTTCGCGGACCAGCTTCTGGCCTTCGGGTTGGGTGAAGTCGATGGTGACGGACTGTTTGTTGCGGTTGGCTGACAGGTAGTACGCAGCTTCAGACGTGTTTTCTCCGCGCGGATCCTTCAGGAAGGGCGGCCCCCACGCCCGCGTGTCATCGCCGTTACCCGGGCGCTCGATCTTGATCACCTCGGCACCGAGGTCAGCCAGAATCTGCCCTGCCCAAGGGCCGGCAAGGACCCTGGACAAGTCCAGCACACGCAAATGCGATAACGCGCCCATTGCTGGCTCCTTAATAGAAGGCCTGGATGCCGGTTTGCGCGCGACCAAGGATAAGCGCATGGACGTCGTGTGTACCTTCGTAGGTATTCACCACCTCCAGATTGACCAGATGCCTGGCGATACCGAACTCATCAGAGATGCCGTTGCCACCCAGCATGTCACGCGCCATACGCGCGATGTCCAGCGACTTGCCGCAGGAGTTGCGCTTCATGATGGAGGTGATTTCAACCGCTGCAGTGCCCTCGTCTTTCATCCGGCCAAGACGCAGGCAGCCTTGAAGCGCCAGCGTGATCTCGGTCTGCATGTCAGCGAGCTTTTTCTGGATCAGCTGATTAGCTGCGAGCGGACGGCCGAATTGTTGACGGTCCAGTGTGTATTGACGCGCGGTGCGCCAGCAAAACTCGGCAGCCCCCAAGGCGCCCCAGGAAATGCCATAGCGGGCGGAGTTCAGGCACGTGAACGGACCTTTAAGACCGCGGACTTCCGGGAAAATGTTCTCTTCCGGCACAAACACGTTGTCCATCACGATCTCGCCAGTGATCGAAGCGCGCAGGCCGACTTTGCCGTGAATCGCCGGAGCAGTCAGGCCTTGCCAGCCCTTTTCCAGTACGAAGCCGCGGATATCGCCGGCGTCATCTTTGCCCCAGACAACAAAGACATCGGCAATCGGGCTGTTGGTGATCCACATTTTGCTGCCGGTCAGACGGTAGCCGCCTTCGACGCTTCGCGCACGGGTGATCATCGCGCCCGGATCCGAACCATGATTGGGTTCGGTAAGGCCGAAGCAACCAATCCATTCACCGGACGCAAGCTTTGGCAGGTATTTCTGCTTTTGCGCTTCGGTACCAAATTCGTTGATAGGCACCATGACCAGGGAGGACTGCACGCTCATCATCGAGCGATAACCGGAATCGACGCGCTCGACTTCGCGAGCGATCAAGCCGTAACACACGTAGTTCAGACCGCTGCCGCCGTACTGCTCCGGGATCGTGGCGCCGAGAAGACCTATCTCACCCATCTCGCGAAAGATCGCCGGGTCTGTCTTTTCATGGCGGAAGGCTTCAAGCACACGCGGTGCCAGTTTGTCCCTGGCGAACTGCTCGGCGCTGTCGCGAACCATGCGCTCTTCTTCGGTGAGTTGCTGGTCCAGCAACAGGGGGTCGATCCAACTGAAACTTGCCTTGCCGCTCATGACTCTCTCCTCACCAAATGCGCTTCCGGACCTGCCGGAGAAGTAATGAAGCGAGCCTAGGCCTGAACCCGGGATCGAGCAAACGACGATTTCGCATCATCCTGTGCTAATTTCTCACTCCGAGACACGGCCGGTGCCACCGGGCCGTCGCTATGAGTGAGGCAAAGGTACATGCGTCGTAAAATCCCAAGCACCGCTGCGCTGGTGAGCTTCGAGGCAGCCGCGCGGCACGAGAGCTTCACCAAGGCGGCTGAGGAGCTTTCTCTGACCCAGAGCGCGATCTGCCGTCAGGTCGCGAGCCTGGAAGAGTTCTTGAATGTCGGCCTGTTCCGACGTTCGCGACGGGGTGTGAAGCTTACTGAGGCTGGCCTTTCCTACAGCCGGCGCATCGCAACGCAACTTGACGCTGTTGAACGCGACACGCTGTCAGTGATGGGTCATCAGGGCGTCAATATGATCGAACTGGCGGTAGTGCCCACCTTTGGCACGCAATGGTTACTGCCACGCCTAAAGGATTTTCAGAAGAACCACCCTGACGTCACTATCAACCTGACCAACCGCACGCGACCGTTTTTGTTTGCCGATACCGAATTCGACGCAGCTATCTACTTCGGTGATGCTGATTGGTCTGGTACCGAGTCCCACAGACTGATGGGCGAAAATCCCATGCCGGTCTGCAGTCCGGCACTGCTTGGGGCACGGCACAGCATCAGCGCTCAAGAGTTGGCCGAGATGCCGCTGCTCCAGCAAACCACTCGGCCCTACGCCTGGCGGCAGTGGTTCAACTCGCTGGACATGGGGGTGGCTCGCGACATGACAGGTCCCCGATACGAGCTATTCTCCATGCTCGCTCAGGCAGCCATGCACGACATGGGTGTGGCGCTCATACCACCATTTCTTATTCAGCATGAACTGGCCGAAAAACGCCTGGTGATTGCCAACCCTCACCAGCTTTCAAGCTCAAAGGCGTATTACTTGATGATTCCGGAGCGCAAAATGGAATCAGCGTCGCTGAAGGCGTTTCGCGACTGGCTGATTCAGCAGGCCAAGACCTACTCCCTGCCCTGAATGCCTATCCACAACACGCACGTTCCCGTGTAGTACGAAAATCTTAAAACCTACATATATCTTGATTTGTCGCATTTGCGACACACGCTTCTTTTTGCTCGCGTTATCCCAATAGTCATACAAATAGCGCTCTACAGCCTGATTTCACTTCATTTTAGGAATTTTGCCTTAACACGGTTGTGAGAACCCGTTACCAAGGAAATGTATTTGGTATCAATGACTTAACAGGTTTTGTGCGTCAATCGGTCACAGGGTGACTTGTAGTACATTTTTCGTTCGGTTACAGAAACCCTTGAAGGCCTCTGGTATCCCCTGCAAAATGCCGCGCCCGGCTGTGTTAACGGGCGTAGTGATCGCAATCCCAGCCCTCGGGCCGTAGCGCGCTGGCCTAATTAAGACAATAAGATCACGCAGGAGATTTGACGTGCACATTGGAGTCCCCCTCGAAACCCAGTCTGGTGAAACCCGGGTCGCCGCCACTCCCGAAACCATCAAAAAGCTCATCGCCCAAGGCCACACCGTGACTGTGCAGAACGGCGCGGGCATTGCGGCGAGCGTGACCGACAGTGCTTATGAGGCGGCAGGTGCATTGATCGGCAGCACCGCCGATGCATTCGGCGCTGAACTCATCCTCAAGGTCTCCGCTCCCGGCGACGCCGAGTTGCCGTTGATCAAAAGCGGCGCAGTGGTGGTCGGGATGCTCAACCCTTTCAATAACGACATGATCGCCAAGCTGGCTGAACGCGGTATCACCGCTTTTGCCCTCGAAGCGGCGCCACGCACCTCGCGCGCGCAAAGCCTCGACGTGCTGTCTTCCCAGGCCAACATCGCTGGCTATAAGGCTGTGCTGTTGGCGGCGCAGCACTACCCGCGCTTTATGCCCATGCTGATGACAGCGGCCGGTACGGTGAAAGCAGCGCGCGTGCTGATTCTCGGAGCGGGGGTTGCGGGGCTGCAGGCCATCGCCACTGCCAAACGACTGGGTGCGGTCATTGAAGCCTCGGACGTACGTCCAGCGGTGAAGGAGCAGATCGAGTCGCTAGGGGCCAAGTTCGTTGACGTGCCCTACGAGACTGACGAGGAGCGGGAAGCTGCCGTGGGCGTCGGCGGTTACGCCCGCCCGATGCCGGCCAGCTGGATGCAGCGTCAGGCTGTGGCCGTTCATGAGCGTGCCAAACAGGCGGACATCGTGATTACCACGGCGCTGATTCCCGGTCGCAAGGCTCCGGTGCTGTTAAGCGCTGAAACGGTCGCGCAGATGAAGCCCGGCTCGGTGGTGATCGATCTGGCGGCAGCGCAGGGCGGCAACTGCCCTCTGACGGTAGCCGACCAAGTGGTGGTCGAGCATGGCGTGACCATCGTTGGCCACACGAATCTGCCCGCCATGGTCGCGGCGGATGCGTCGGCTCTTTATGCCCGCAACCTGCTGGACTTCATGAAGCTGCTCTTCACCCAGGAAGGCCAGTTCCAGATCAACCTCGAAGACGACATCGTTACCGCGTGCCTTATGTGCCGCGATGGCCAAGTCATCCGCAAGAACGGCTGAGGATAAAAATAATGGAAGAGTTCATCTCACCCGGTATCTACAACCTGATCATCTTCGTGCTGGCCATTTACGTCGGCTACCACGTGGTCTGGAACGTGACGCCTGCACTGCACACGCCCCTGATGGCAGTCACGAACGCTATCTCGGCCATCGTCATCGTCGGCGCCATGCTTGCCGCCGCGCTGACAGTGACGCCACTGGGCAAAACCATGGGCACCCTGGCCGTTGCGCTGGCGGCCGTTAACGTCTTCGGCGGTTTTCTGGTCACCCGGCGGATGCTTGAGATGTTCAAAAAGAAAGCGCCCAAGGCAAAAGACGAGGTGGCCAAGTAATGAGCATGAACCTCGTCACCTTGCTGTACCTCGTTTCGGCCATCTGCTTCATCCAGGCGCTGAAGGGCTTGTCTCACCCGACCACCTCGCGTCGAGGCAACCTGTTCGGCATGCTCGGCATGGGCCTGGCTGTTCTGACTACGATCGGACTGGTGTTCAAACTGGCTGCGCTATCTACCGACGGCGCCAGCGCAGGCATTGGCTACATCCTTATCGGTCTGCTGGTCGGCGGTACTGCGGGTTCGATCATGGCCAAGCGCGTCGAGATGACCAAGATGCCGGAATTGGTCGCCTTCATGCACAGCATGATTGGTCTGGCAGCCGTGTTCATCGCCATCGCTGCGGTGGTCGAGCCACAGTCGCTGGGCATCGTTCACCACTTGGGCGATCCGATTCCTGCGGGCAACCGTCTGGAGTTGTTCCTGGGCGCGGCGATCGGGGCGATTACGTTCTCCGGTTCGGTCATCGCCTTCGGCAAGCTGTCGGGCAAATACAAGTTCCGCCTGTTCCAGGGCGCACCGGTGCAGTTTGCCGGTCAGCACAAGCTCAATCTGGTTCTGGGTCTGGCGACGCTGCTGTTCGGCATCACGTTCATGCTGACGGGTAGCCTGTTCGCGTTCAGCGTCATGCTGATCCTGGCGTTCGTGATTGGCGTGCTGCTGATTATCCCGATTGGTGGCGCAGACATGCCGGTTGTGGTGTCGATGCTCAACAGTTACTCGGGCTGGGCAGCGGCGGGTATTGGCTTCTCGCTGAACAACTCGATGCTGATCATTGCCGGCTCTCTGGTCGGCTCCTCCGGCGCGATTCTGTCGTACATCATGTGCAAGGCGATGAACCGCTCGTTCTTCAACGTGATCGGCGGCGGCTTCGGTGGCGCAGTGGATGCCGGTGCTACGAGCGGCAGCAAGGAAGCCCGTCCGGTCAAATCGGGATCGGCTGACGATGCAACCTTCCTGCTGACCAACGCCGACACCGTAATCATCGTGCCGGGTTACGGGCTGGCGGTTGCTCGAGCGCAGCACGCGCTGAAAGAGCTGACCGAAAAGCTGACCCACGCGGGCGTTACGGTGAAGTACGCGATCCACCCGGTGGCCGGCCGGATGCCGGGGCACATGAACGTGCTGCTGGCGGAAGCCGAGGTGCCTTACGATCAAGTGTTTGAGATGGAGGACATCAACTCCGAGTTCGGTCAGGCGGACGTCGTCCTGGTGCTGGGCGCCAATGATGTGGTCAATCCGGCGGCGAAAAACGATCCCAAGTCGCCGATTGCCGGCATGCCGATTCTCGAGGCGTACAAGGCCAAGACCATCATCGTCAACAAGCGCTCCATGGCCAGCGGCTATGCAGGTCTGGATAACGAACTGTTCTACCTGGACAAAACCATGATGGTCTTTGGTGACGCCAAAAAGGTCATCGAGGACATGGTCAAAGCGATCGAATAATCGCTGCAACTCGCGATGAAACAACCCTCGGCGCAGGTCATGGCCGAGGGTTTTTTACAGCCCGGGTAAAAGTGTTTCTCGCGCAAAGGCGCTAATTAGAGCCTTTAGTGCGACCTTGGTAGCGGGACGAACGCTCCTCAAATCTCTAGACTTCGCTCACGCATCTTTGTCATGAGATTAAACAACATGCACCGTGAACGAATCCGTCTGCCTTCGCTGATGAGCAAGATAATGAGCGCGGCCGACGCCGCTTCCTTGATCAAGGACGGCATGACCGTCGGCATGAGCGGCTTCACCCGCGCCGGCGAAGCCAAGGCCGTGCCCCAGGCGCTGGCCGAACGCGCCAAAACAGTTCCGCTGAAGATCAGCCTGATGACGGGCGCCAGCCTGGGCAACGATCTGGACAAGCAACTGACCGAGGCCGGCGTGCTCTCCCGCCGCATGCCGTTTCAGGTCGACAGCACCCTGCGCAAGGCCATCAACGACGGCACCGTGATGTTCATTGACCAGCACTTGTCGGACACCGTCGAGCAGCTGCGCAATCGCCAGATCAAGGCCGTGGACATCGCCGTGATCGAATGCGTAGCAATCACCGAAGAGGGACATCTGGTGCTCAGCACGTCAGTCGGCAACTCGGCGAGCTTCGCCATTCTTGCCGAACACGTGATTATCGAGATCAACCTTGCCCAACCCATGGAGCTCGAAGGGCTGCACGACATCTATATACCCACCTACCGGCCAACACGCCTGCCGATCCCGGTGCTTAAGACCGATACCCGAATTGGCAGTCAGGCCGTGAAGATCGATCCGGCCAAGATCGTCGGCATCGTGATCAGCAATCAACCCGACTCGCCGTCGACGGTGTTGCCGGCAGACACCGACACTCAGGCTATCGCGGGCCACTTGATCGAGTTCTTCAAAGGCGAAGTGCGGCTGAACCGACTGACCAATCAGCTCATGCCGCTGCAGGCCGGGGTAGGTACGATCGCCAATGCCGTCATGACCGGGCTGATCGATTCACCCTTTCACGGCATGACCATGTATTCGGAAGTGCTGCAGGACTCGACGTTCGATCTGTTCGAGGCGGGCAAGCTGGATTTCGCTTCGGGCTGTTCCATGACGTTGTCCGAGCGCAAGCACTCTGCGGTCTACGACAATCTGGAGCAGTACAGATCCAGACTGTTACTGCGCCCCCAGGAAATCTCGAATCATCCGGAGGTCGTCCGCCGCCTGGGCATCATTGGTATCAACACTGCCCTGGAGTTCGACCTGTACGGGAACGTCAACTCCACTCACGTGGGCGGCACACGGATGATGAACGGGATAGGCGGGTCAGGCGACTTCGCCCGCAACGCCCATCTCGCCATTTTTGTGACCAAGTCCATTGCCAAAGCCGGAGCCATTTCAAGCGTGGTGCCAATGGTCAGCCACGTAGACCATACCGAACACGATGTAGACATTCTGGTCACCGAGATCGGACTGGCAGACCTGCGAGGCTTGGCACCCCGCGAGCGCGCCCGGGTCATCATCGACAACTGTGTGCATCCGGCCTATCGCGAGGCGCTGAATGACTACTTCCGCCGCGCCTGTGCAATTGGCGGTCACACGCCGCATGTGCTGCGGGATGCACTCAGCTGGCACCTGAACCTGGAAGAAACCGGCCGCATGTTGGCGATCTGAAAACACAGTTTGTCAGTGGCGACGACCTTTCGTCGTCACAGTTCGCAGCCTGAACGCAAATTCTGCAAAAACTGTACTGCTGTACGGGTGATTTCACGTACGCCTAACAGCAAATGATTGGCAAGATGGCCAAAAAAGCACACTTCTGGTGCAGACCCGTACAGTTGTCCCACTTCCGAACAAAACAGTGATTATTAACAGTTAACTGGAGCAGCACAATACAAATGAACTGTGTCTAGAGAGAGACGGGCAATGAGAGGAATATTGTCACCAATCAAGTCAATCTCTAATCCCGCCACAAGCGGAAGGAAGAAGCATCATGGAACGCACCGTCAGTTCCGAATTGTTCTACGAAGACACCGCAAAAACCGCACAAGCCTCGTTGCCGCTGCGCATGTTCGCCAACCTGATGCTCTGGCAGCGTCGCCTGTCCAGCCGCCATCAACTGGCTCGCCTGGATGCACGTTTGCTGGCTGACGCCGGTATCAGCGAATCCCAGCGTTACGAAGAGCTGAGCAAGCCGTTCTGGCGCTAAGTTAGCGTCTGCTGGTCCCAGGCCGAGCGCCTCTCACCAGCAACCCGAATTGTTCAAACAAAACCCGTCAGCAGGTCACTGCTGACGGGTTTTGTCGTTCTTGGGTCGGGCAAAACACGCTAAGGGCCAACCAGTACAGTTTTACGCAACTCAGAAAATCCCATTACAGTCCAACGACCACGGGTAATTGCGGCAGATATGGAATTACGTAGCGGCCACTGGCACAAGGCCGGGATAGTTCGGCAGCCCGCTTATAAGCTAATCTTGCGCCACCTTGACCATGCAGTCACAAGACAGCTCTCGCTGAGCTTCCCGATTTATGCGTCTGTGGTTTTCGAATCCCGTTATTTTTGGAGTGCCTGTATGTCTCGCGTTCGCCTGTTGAGTGCCGCTTTCCTGATCGTCGCTGCCACCGGAGCCCAGGCTTCCAGCTTTGTGGTTACAACGGACACCATCGTCCGTGCGCTCGATGCTTCGTCCAACGCCACGTCTAAAATTTCGTCCTCCTTCCACGATGACAAGATCGTTCTGGCCGCCCGCGACGACGCCGCAAGCTTCGTTGCCAGCGAAGGCGAGATCCGAGGCGTGAAGCTCCAGGGCGCCTTGCAACACATCCGCGAGGTTGCACCGGGCCTGCAAGCGTCGGACGCGCAACTCGCGCAAGCGATTCTTGCCATCTGATTCAGCTTCGCGACAGGTTTCTCAAACGCGAGCCCGGGTCTTTGCACTAGCTCTGGCCCAGGTGTTGCGCTAGCCTTGCGACTCGTTTCGCAGAACCTGAACAGCCCTGAATAGCCATGCATTCGTTGTTTCGCCTCGTGCTTGCCGTCACCGCAGCCTTGAGTATTTCAACTCAGGTTCTGGCGTTCGACGTGACAACACAAAGCCTGGTCAAAACCGGATACGCCACCAGCCAGGTGACAACCGGGCCTTTCGATAGCAAGTTGATAATTGCCGCCCAGGATGATGCTGCAGTGTTTGTCGCCAGTGACGGCCAACTGCGAGGAGCACGGCTGGAGTCTGCGCTGGCGTACCTGCGTCAAACCCGCCCAAAACTTCATGCAAGCGACCTTGAACTGGCGCAGGCAATCCTCGTCCAATAGTCACTTTTTTTGTAACTACCGTATTTTGGAGACGTTCCATGCGTACCCCGTTGATCGCTGCCGCCCTTGGCCTGCTCTTGCTGACTGATATGGCACAGGCGCAAACCCTGAAGGCCACCAGTAACATCGTCGTTCGCGCCCTCGGCCGCAGCATCGATTTCACCTCCGACACCACCTCATCCGTGCGCAACTGGAAACTCGTGCTCGAAGCGCGCGACGACGCCGCCAGCTATGTCGCCAGTAACGGTGACATCCATGGCGCACTGCTCGACGCAGCCTTCATCACACTGCGTGACCGCCTGCCTGAAGCCCGTAATGCCAGTGATCAGGACCTCGCCGAGGCCATCCTCGCACTGTGAAACGCCTCGCTGTCTGGCTGCTGACGTCGGCGCTCTCGCTGATTTGCACGAGCGCCTTCGCCGACCTCAGCCTGTCGCTGCATAACGACGGGCTCAGTCCTGCGCAACAAAAGGCCAGCCAGACATTGCTCGACGAAGCCATGGCGCACCTGCCGCCATTGTTCGTCAGCAAGCTTGATCGCAAGGTGGAAGTGCATTGGACCGACGACATGCCGTCCAATGCTTACGGCCGTGCAGACGGTCCCTACCGTCTGGACCTGAATGAGCACCTGCTCGCAGGCCTGACCGATGGCAGCGCCGCAACGACACGAACCAACCGTCCTCACGGCACCGTGCGCGAGGAAATGCTCGCCACGGTCCTGCATGAGCTGACCCATATCTATGATCACGCGCAGCTCTGGTCCCCTGAAGACCGCAAGCTGATCGTTGCGTGTGCCCGGCAGGGCAAGAGCGTGGGGAAGGTTGGCCTGCGTGACAGCTGCCGGGGGCAGACCGACCGACGTTTCACGCTGAGTGATGATCCGCGCCTTCTGGATCTGGCGGGATGGCCGCAGTACGTCGGCCGCCGCGGTGACAGGGAAGAGCGCAATGGCCAGGTCGCGCGCAGCCCGGATATCTACGAAATCAGCAGCCCGCTGGAATTCGTTGCGGTGAACATGGAGTACTTCCTCCTCGATCCGGCCTACGCCTGCCGCCGTCCGGCGTTGTACGACTATTACAAGGCTCGGTTCGACTGGGCGCCAGCGACGAAGGATCAGTGCCCGACGTCCTATCCTTATCTCAACGCCGGTAACGACTTCGCCCGAGAGCCGCTGGGCAAGCTCGATCCCGAGCGGGTGTATGAGGTGGATTACCTGCTGGCCGAGGCCAACCAGAATCTGGCGAGCCGTTGGGGTCACAGCATGCTGCGGCTGGTGATCTGCAAGCCTGGTCGCCCACGCGGCCCGGACTGCCGGCTGGACCTGGATCAGCACTTGGTGCTGTCGTATCGCGCGTTCGTCAATGATCTGCAGCTGTCCAGCTGGAGCGGCCTGACCGGCAAATATCCGTCGCGCCTGTTTGTCCTGCCACTGGGTCAGGTGATCGATGAGTACACCAAGACCGAACTGCGTGGCCTGGCCTCGGTCCCGCTGAAACTCTCCCGTGAGGAGATCAACGGTCTGGTTCAGCACGCAGCCGAGATGCACTGGGCCTATGACGGGGATTACTGGTTCCTGTCCAATAACTGCGCGGTGGAAAACCTGAAGCTGCTGCGCAGTGGCACTAACGATCCGCGGCTTGTCGGGCTGGACAGCATCATGCCCAATGGCCTGCTGGAAGTGCTGAAGGGCAGGGGGCTGGCGGATACCAGCGTGCTGGACGATCCCAAGAAAGCGCTGCGCATGGGCTACCGCTTCGACTCGTACCGCGACCGTTATCAGGCGATGTTCGATGTGCTGCGCAAGACCACCAGCGTCAAGCAAACAACGGTGGAAGACTGGTTGGCATTGACCCCGCAGGAACGGCGTCCGTATTTCGCTCAGGCTGACCTGCGTACCAGCGCGGCAATGCTGCTGCTGGAACAGGCCGGACTGCGTCGTCAACTATTGCTCGCGCAGGATGAGGTGAAACAGCGTTATCTAAGTGCTGTGGAGCAAAAGGATAACGGCGTTTCCAAGGCGACCGGCACATTGCAGGACATTCTGGCCAACAGCGGATTCCTGAGTCGCCCGGCGGAATTGCTCGGCAGCGGCGGCTACGGTTTGCCGCAGGAAGGCGAGTGGCAGCGTCTGGAAGACGAAAGTAGCCAGCGCCAGAAACAACTGCAGCGGCTCAGCGGTGATCTGGATAAAGAGGTGAGGGCGCTGCTTGATCCCGACCGCGCCGCCGAGATTGCTGCGACCGAAGACAATCTCAAGCAGGTCGGTGATCACCTGCGGGCATTGCACAAAGCAGCCGGCGGCCTGGAGCTGCCTTGATCGTTGCGCAGCGGCACGGCCGCACTGATTCAGGCTGTTTCCCCAGGCTCACCCGGCAGATGCTCGTCCAGGTGCAGCCAGGGCAGGCGGCTGTCGGTCCAGATATGCCGATCGGCAGGCGTGAGCTCCGGGCGATCAAGGGTGGCGATGGTCACGTCCATGGTCTCCGGGCTGTTGCGGCTGAACAGCGCGACCTGCGCCCCACAGTTATTGCAGAAATACCTGACGCACGTCGGCCCTGAATCATAGGGGGTCGGACTTCCCGCCAGCCATTTGAAAGCCTCGACCGGCACGCTGGTCCACGTCACGACGATCCCCCCTGACGTGCGCCGACAAATCGTACAGTGGCAGTGGGCAACGTCATCCACGGGCCCATCGATCTGGTAACGCAGATTGCCGCAATGGCATCCGCCGGTATGCAATTCACTCATGAGCACTCTCCAGGTTATGTAGGGGTCTGACCGCATCCTGGGGTCGATAACTCAAACTCCCGCTCGTCAACTTCAGAAGTGCAACGAAAGCTGGCTGAAAGCTTCCCCGTTTAGCATCACCTCACCGCCGGCGACAGACCGGTCGGCCAGGACGAACGCGCTTGACGTTCTCCGGCCCATCTACAACAACAATTAGGTGATTCCCGATGCTTGCATGTGCCCTGCAGTACCCCCTCCGTAATCCCCGACTCCACGCGCCGCTCGTTTTGAGCTGATCGATTCGTCTCGTCCGTTCCCCGCCGCGTAACGCTGGAGTATTGCTATGTTGACCTTCCTCGGCTTCGCCATGGTCGTCGCCTTCATGTACCTGATCATGAGCAAGCGCCTGTCAGCGCTGATTGCCTTGATCATCGTTCCTATTGTTTTCGCTCTGTTCGGTGGTTTTGCCTCCGAAATCGGCCCAATGATGCTGGCCGGCATCACCAAGCTTGCGCCAACGGGCGTGATGCTGATGTTCGCCATTCTTTATTTCGCACTGATGATCGACTCCGGGCTGTTCGACCCGGCGGTGCGCAAGATCCTCAAACTAGTGAAAGGCGACCCCGTCAAAGTGTCGGTCGGTACGGCGGTGCTGGCGCTGGTTGTCTCGCTGGACGGTGATGGCGCCACGACGTACATGATCTGCGTGGCCGCCATGCTGCCGCTGTACAGCCGTCTGGGCATGAGCCCGCGCATCATGGCCGGTTTGATCATCCTGGCCGGCGGCGTGATGAACATGACCCCATGGGGTGGCCCGACCGCGCGTGCGGCGAGTGCCCTGCATGTCGATCCATCCGACATCTTTGTGCCCATGATTCCGGCGATGCTGGCGGGCGTTGTGGCGATTCTGGTGATTGCCTACTTCTACGGCAAACGTGAACGTGCGCGCCTGGGCGAACTGCACTTGCCCGGTGACGAAGGCGATCACAGCGACATCAGCGTTTCCCAGTTTCCTGAAGCCCGCCGTCCCAAGCTGATTTGGTTCAACGCCGCACTGACGCTGGCGCTGATGGTGGCACTGATCATGGGCCTGTTGCCGCTGCCGGTGCTGTTCATGATTGCGTTCAGTATCGCCATGATCGTCAACTACCCGTGCCTGCAAGCGCAGAAAGACCGCGTCGCTGCCCACGCCGGCAGCGTGCTGGCAGTGGTCGGACTGATTTTTGCTGCGGGGATCTTTACCGGTATCCTGTCTGGCACCGGAATGGTCGACGCGATGTCGAAGAGCCTGCTGGCCGTGATCCCTGAAGCGATGGGCCCTTATCTGGCCGTGATCACTGCGGTGGTCAGCATGCCGTTCACCTTCTTCATGTCCAACGACGCGTTCTACTATGGCGTGCTGCCGGTACTGGCCGAAGCCGCTTCGCATTACGGCATCAGTCCGGTGGAAATGGCACGTGCCTCGATCGTCGGCCAGCCCGTCCACCTGTTGAGTCCGCTGGTGCCGTCGACGTATCTGCTGGTGGCACTGGCGGGCATCGAATTCGGTGATCACCAGCGCTTTACCCTCAAATGGGCCGTGCTGGTGTGCGTGTGCATTCTGATCGCCGCGCTGCTGATGGGAATCTTCCCGTTCTTCAGCAGCCTATAACGCAACTCAACGCTCCCTCTGGCGCAACCGTGCCGGAGGGAAAACGAACGCTCAAAGGAATACGTAATGGAATGGCTGACCAACCCTGAGATCTGGGTTGCTTTCTTCACGCTGACCGCCCTGGAAATCGTGCTGGGCATCGACAACATCATCATGATCTCGATTCTGGTCAGCCGCATGCCCAAGGCCATGCAGCCACGCACCCGTATCTTCGGCCTGGCGCTGGCGATGGTGACGCGGATTCTGCTGCTGCTGTCGATCACCTGGGTCATGCGCCTCACCGACGACCTGTTCGTGGTCTGGGGCCAGGGCATTTCGGGTCGCGACCTGATTCTGTTTTTCGGTGGCCTGTTTCTGTTGTGGAAGAGCTCGCAAGAGATCTACCACGGCATGGAAGGCGAAGAAGAGACGCTGGACGAGCCGAAAGGCAAGGGCGGCATGTTTCTGTACACCATCATTCAGATTGCAATCATCGACATCGTATTCTCGCTGGACTCGGTCATCACTGCTGTCGGCATGGTGTCCCACGTACCGGTGATGGTGGCGGCGATCATCGTGGCGGTGCTGATCATGATGCTATGCGCAGGCGTCATCAGCGACTTCATCGAGAAGCACCCGTCGCTGAAAATGCTGGCGCTGTCGTTCTTGATCGTCGTCGGTACCGTCCTGATTGCCGAGTCGTTCGATGTGCATGTGCCGAAGGGCTACGTCTACTTCGCCATGGCGTTCTCGCTGGCAGTTGAAGCGATCAACATCAAGATGCGCACGTCGGTGGCTAAAAAACGTGCGATGCAGGACCCTGTGAAACTTCACAAGGATGTGCCGGGTCAGTAACGTCCGCCGCACAGACGTCAAAACAACGGGGCTGTGAATGCCCCGTTTTTTATTGGCAGAGCGCAAAAGCGTGGCATTCAAACACCTGATTTATGACAGATTTGTTTCAGGAAATAATCCGCTGTGCCATGCTGGCATTAAGGCCACAGGCCGACTAAAGCTTTAGTTGAGTGCGCTGTTCGATTCACCTCAAGCGCGTACGCTCGCTACACGCTGGACCTTTTAACTTTGCCCAATGGGCAACCTTCAGGGGGCTCTCCGTATGCTGACCCTGCTCGATTTGCTTTCCGCCGTCGCGCTGTTGATCTGGGGCACACACATCGTTCGGACCGGCATTCTGCGTGTCTACGGCTCGCAGCTGCGCCGGGTCATTGGCCAGAACATGTCCAAACGCCCGCTGGCATTTGTCGCAGGGATACTCGTCACCGCGCTGGTGCAGAGCAGTAACGCCACGGCAATGCTGGTGACGTCGTTCGTTGGCCAGGGCTTGATGGGCCTGACGCCCGCGCTGGCCATCATGCTCGGTGCCGACGTCGGTACAGCGGTGATGTCGCGAATCCTGACGTTCGACCTGTCGTGGTTATCACCGCTGCTGATCTTTCTGGGCGTGATCTTCTTTCTGTCGCGCAAACAAACCCGTGTGGGCCAATTGGGTCGTGTCGGCATTGGCCTAGGCCTGATCATTCTCGCTTTGCAACTGATCGTCACTGCCGCCGCGCCGATTACCCAGGCTGCAGGTGTGAAGGTGCTGTTCGCGTCACTGACGGGCGATCTTCTGCTCGACGCATTGGTCGGCGCCATGTTCGCGCTGATTTCCTACTCAAGCCTTGCGGCCGTGCTGCTGACGGCGACCCTCGCAGGCGCGGAAATCATCAGCCTGCCGGTGGCGATTGGTCTGGTGATCGGCGCCAACATCGGCAGTGGTCTGCTGGCGTTCCTTAGCACCAGCATGCAAAACGTCGCCGGTCGGCAAGTGGCGCTGGGCAGCCTGCTGTATAAGCTGATCGGCCTGCTGCTGATCACCCCGGTGCTGACCCCGCTGGTGGCGTGGATGGACACGCTGAATGTCAGTCCGTCGAGCCTGGTCATCAGCTTTCATGTCATCTACAACTCCCTGCGCTGCCTGATCATGCTGCCGACGGTGGGGCCGATGGGGCGCCTGTGCGCGTCGATTCTGCCGCAGCAGGCCGAGATCAACGGCCAGACCAAGCCTCGCCATCTGGACCTGACCGCACTCGCCACGCCAAGCCTGGCGCTGGCAAACGCGGTGCGCGAAACCTTGCGCATGGGTGATCTCATCGACAGCATGCTCAATGCCATGCAAGAGGTGCTGCGGGGCAACCAGACGGCGGTCACTCAGGAAGTACGTCGGCTCAACGACGATGTCGAGGTGCTTTATAACGCCATCAAGTTGTACCTGGCGCAGATGCCACGCGACGACCTCAGCGATCAGGACAATCGCCGTTGGGCCGAGATCATCGAACTGGCGATCAATCTGGAGCTGGCCAGCGGCCTGATCGAGCGCATGCTGCGCAAGGTCCAGCAGCAGAAAACGTCGCAGCGGCGGTCGTTTTCCGACGTCGGCCTGGAAGAACTCTCAGGGCTGCACGAGCAACTGATGGCGAACCTGCGTCTTGGCCTGTCGGTCTTCCTCAGCGGTGACCCGGAAAGCGCGCGCCAGCTGTTGCGCGAGAAACGTCGTTTTCGGGCACAGGAGCGGCGGCTGGCCCACGCCCATGTCAGCAGACTGCAACGCAAGATCGTGCAGAGCATCGAGACCAGTTCCCTGCACCTTGAGCTGATTTCCGACATGAAACGCCTGAACTCGCTGTTCTGCAGCAGCGCCTACGCGGTCCTTGAAACCACCGACACAGGCGCCTTGTCCAGCGAGGGCAACGCGGATTAATCGTGGTGAACGCAGGGGCCTCTGCGAAGTCTGTTACACATACCGGCCCGCAAGGAAGCCCGTTTTTATGCGTTGCCTGCTGTTCGTTTGTCTGGTTCTGACATCCCTTTCTTCCATGGCCCTCGACCGGTTTCAGGTCGAGGGCTACGTGCTGCCCAACGGTTTGCAGTTGCTGCTCAAGCCTGCGGACAAAGGTCATGTCGCCATTCGCCTGGTCGTGGGAATTGGCTTCGATGACTTCAAATGCGAAGACAAAGAACTGCCGCACCTGCTTGAGCATCTGCTGTTCAGCGGGATCGACAACAGCGGTGAGGGCGGCCTAGAGCAGCAGATGCAGGCGTTGGGCGGTGAATGGAACGCGTTCACCAGCAACACCGACACCACCTTCGTCATCGAGGCGCCGGCGCAGAATCAGCGCAAGGTGCTCGACCTATTGCTCAATCTGCTGACCCACACGCAAATCAATCAAGCCAATCTGGACACCGCCAAGCGCATCGTCGCTCGAGAAGACGGGGGCCATTATTCGCATTTGCAACGCTGGCTGGACAAACGCGACCTGGGCCACGGCGCCAGCAGCCAGCTTGCCGTGGAGCTTGGCCTCAAGTGCCCGGAGCGGCCTGAGGTCGATCACCTGACGCTGGAGCAGATCGAGAATATCCACGACAACTGGTACGCCTCCAACAACATGACGCTGATCATCGTGGGCGACCTCGACAAACTGCTGCCTGCCTACCTTGAGCGCACCTTCGGTCAGCTCAATGCGGTCGAGCCGACGGAGCATCCGCCGCTGCGCTCGATCACTGAAAAGGCCGATCCTGAGCGCACGCTGGTGCGGGGCGCGTTGGGCGATGGCGCGAAGCTGCATCTGCTGTTCCCCGAGCCAGACATGGGCGAGCAGCACGATGAAACCTGGGATCTGGTGAAAGCGTATCTGGACTGGGCGCTGTACAGCGAACTGCGTCTGGACAAGGGTTATTCCTACGGGCCATGGGCCGATCGCGAAGCATTTGGGGACACCGGTTTTCTCAGCCTGAACGCTGATCTCAACCGCGAAGACGTCGATTCGGCCACGGCGGCGGTACGCTCGATGCTCCAGCGGCTGCGCAAGGAAGGTATGGACCCGGCGACCTTTGCGCGGCTGCAGCAGGCGTCCATTGCCAGGCAGGCCTGGGCGGTTCAAGGCAACAGCGCGTTGGCCGACTATTACTGGGGTGCGCTGAATGATTACGATGATGGCCGCTTTGAGGATCCGGCCATGAGGACCCGAGGCGTGAGTCTGGATCTGGCCAATCAGGCGATGCGTCAATTGCTGGCGCAACCCGGGTATCTTCGCGTTGAGGAGCCACTGCTCAGCTACGACGAGCTGTACGCAGTCGGATGCCTTCTTACGGCACTGGTGGCGTTGCTGATCCTCTGGCGGTGGCGGGTATACAAGAAGAGGCCGTTGTAAGCGAGGCGCTTGGCGTTTCAATATTTCGACGAAGTGGGCGCAGTCCGGCTTGGTTATTTTTATACACCCAGCTCCGTACATCCATACTCCAACACCAAGACTCACCCACGAAGAGCGACGCCCCGAGATGCCAGACATTAACGCAATCATTCAGCACTCGCTGGTACAGCGCGTGCTGGAGTTCATCAAGCGCTACCCCGGGCTGATTGCGTTCTTCGGGTTCTGCTCAGGCATCGGCAGCTTCATTCTGGTGGATCGCCAGGCCAAGCTGGCGACCTGGATTGCGGTCATTCTGCTGGTGAGCTGGATCTGGCTGATGGTTGAAAACAGCGCCGTCGCCCTGTTCGCGAAGCTGTTCAAACGCGAGATCCCGCAGCCGCTATTGCGCTACGGCACCCAGATGATCCATCAGGAAAGCCTGTTTTTCGTACTGCCGTTCTTCTTCGTCACCACCACGTGGTACAGCGGCCAGCTGGCGTTCACCGGGCTGCTCGGGGCGGCAGGTCTGATTTCGATCATCGACCCGCTCTACTACAAATGGCTGGCGCCGCGCCGCTGGCTGTTCATGGCCCTGCACACCCTGACGCTGTTCGCCGCACTGCTCACGGCGCTGCCGATCATCGTTCACCTGACCACGGCCGAGAGCTACAAGCTGGCACTGGGCATTGCGATGCTGCTGTCGTTCCCGAGCCTGGCATCGGGCTACCCGATCAACAACTGGAAACGCGGCGTCGGCGTGGTGGCCATGACACTGGCCATCGGCGGGGTGGGCTGGATGGCGCGATTCTGGGTGCCGCCGGCGACGCTCTGGCTGACCGAGGCGGCAATAAGTACGCGCTTCGATAACCAGAATCGCACCCCCGGCGAGAGCATTCAGGAGATCGGCGTCAACCAGCTGCGCAGCGCCGGGCTCTACGCCTACACGTCGATCAACGCCCCGCGCGGTCTGAATGAACGGATTTATCATGTGTGGCGCCATAACGGCGAGGAAATAGAGCGCATTGCTCTAGACATCAAGGGCGGTCGTGAGGAAGGCTACCGGGCCTGGACGCACAAACAGAATTTTCCGCCGGACGTGTTGGGTAAATGGCAGGTGAGGGTGCTCACTGAGGACGGGCAGATGATTGGTGTGCTGCGCTTTGACGTCACCGAGCGCGATCAGCCGCCCGTCACTCGCAACAAGATCAAGCCGGCAGGCCTGAAGCCAGGCACCGACGCTGCGGATCCGGATGATTCGGACGCGAAAAAACCTGCGGACAGTGCGCCAGCCGAGAGCCCATCAGCCCCGGCCAAAACCAACTAAGCTCGTCGCTATGACCCCATTGACCACGCAGGCTTCCTCCGCGCCCAAGGTTCCAGGACGCGTCTTACTGGACACTTCGATCAATCCCGTGCAACTGCGGATTGCCGGAGACTGGACGCTTGCCCATTACCGCGAACTCAAGCGCCAGACCGATGCGCTGAGCGCCGGATTCGGTCCAGCCACCCTCGTGGACATGGACGAACTCGGCGCCCTCGATACCGCCGGTGCGTCGCTGCTCGTGGAACTGCTCGGCGTACAGCGCCTGCGCCTATTGGCCGTACAAGCGCCCAACCTGCCGGAATCCAGCCGCGCGCTGATGCAGACCATCCAGAGCGCACTGGCAGACTATTGCCAGCCAGTCCGAGAGCCCGAGGCGGCCGTGGGCATGCAGCTGCTGTCACGAATTGGCTCGGCAGTGGAGGTGATCTGGAAGGACACGCTGCAGCTGCTCGGCTTTATCGGGCTCATCCTGCAGACCTTCGCGTCTACCCTGTTTCGCCCCAAACGATGGCGCACCACGTCCGTCATCGCCCACATCGAGCAAATCGGCCTGGACGCCGCGCCCATTGTGGCGCTGCTGACGTTCATGGTTGGCGCGGTGGTAGCCTTTCTCGGCGCCACGGTGCTGAAAGCTTTTGGCGCGACGATTTTCACCGTTGACCTGATCGGCTTCTCGTTCCTGCGGGAATTCGCCGTGCTGTTGACCGCCATCCTGCTGGCCGGTCGCACGGCCAGCGCCTTCACCGCGCAGATCGGCTCGATGAAAGCCAACGAGGAATTGGATGCGCTGCAAACCCTGGGGCTAAGTCCTACAGAACTGCTGGTATTGCCTCGCGTGATCGCGTTGCTTATCTCACTGCCCATGCTGACCTTTCTCGCGATGATCTGCGGCATCGTCGGTGGCGGCGTGGTCTGCGCTCTGTCGCTGGGCATCTCGCCGGCGATGTTTCTGTCGTTGATGCAGGCCGACATCGGCGTGCAGCACTTTCTCGTCGGCATCGCTAAGGCGCCCATTTTTGCGTTCTTTATTGCCGCGATCGGTTGCCTGGAAGGCTTCAAGGTCGAGGGCAGCGCTGAGTCCGTTGGGGCTCATACGACATCGAGCGTGGTGCAGTCCATTTTCGTGGTCATCGTGTTGGACGCACTGGTGGCAATGTTCTGCATGGAGATTGGCTGGTGACCCGACGCTGCGTACAACCCGTCGAGACGGTGATTGAGGTCCGCGGCTTGAGCAATCGATTCGGCCCGCAGGTGGTGCACGAGAACCTCGATCTGGACCTGTATTGCGGGGAGATCCTTGGCGTGGTGGGCGGTTCCGGCGCAGGCAAATCTGTGTTGCTGCGCAGCATTGTCGGGCTGCAAAGGCCTGCCGCAGGAAGCGTCCGCGTCTTGGGTCAGGATTTGCTGAATCTGTCCGACAAAGCACGCTCCCAGGTTGAACGACGTTTCGGGGTGCTGTTTCAGAAGGGCGCGCTGTTCTCCTCGCTGACCATCACGGAGAACGTCGCGCTACCGCTGATCGAACACGCCGGCCTGAGCCGCGAGGAAGCAGAGCATCTGGCCGGGATCAAAATGGCGCTGGCCGGACTGCCGCTGTCGGCGGCGCACAAATACCCAGCGTCGCTCTCGGGCGGCATGATCAAGCGCGCGGCGCTGGCACGAGCGCTGGCGCTGGATCCGGACATCCTGTTTCTGGACGAACCCACTGCCGGGCTCGATCCGATAGGCGCCGGCGCCTTCGATCAGTTGATTCTGACCCTGCGCGACGCCTTGGGGCTGAGCGTGTTCATGGTCACCCATGACCTCGACACGCTTTATACAATCACCGACCGCGTCGCCGTGCTGGCGCAGAAGCGCGTGCTGGTTGCGGACACCATCGACAGGGTGTCGGCGACCAAGGACGCCTGGATTCACGAATACTTTCATGGCCCGCGCGGCCGCTCGGCCTATTCGGCGGCCACCCACCCACACGAGGTCTCATGATGGAAACCCGCGCCCATCACGTTCTGATCGGCCTGTTCACGGTGATCGTGGTCGCTGCCGCGCTGCTGTTCGGTCTGTGGCTCGCAAAGTCCAGCGTCGACTCGGCGTTCAAGGACTATCAGGTTGTCTTCAACGAGGCGGTGACGGGGCTGTCCCGCGGCAGTCCAGTGCAGTACAGCGGGATCAAGGTGGGTGACGTCGTGCAGTTGCGCCTCGATCCCCAAGACCCGCGCCGGGTGCTGGCGCAGATCCGCGTGGCCGGTGAAACCCCGATCAAGCGCGACACCTTCGCCAAACTGGCACTGGCCGGCATCACGGGTACATCGCTCATTCAGCTCAGCGGCGGCACACCCCAAAGCGAGGAACTGAAGGGCGAGGGCGGCAACCTGCCAGTGATCATCGCCTCGCCGTCGCCCATTTCGCGGCTGCTGAACGACAGCGATGATTTGCTGAGCGGCAGCACCGCATTGCTGCACAACGCCAACGCGATGTTTTCTTCCGAGAACGTGGAGACGCTGTCACGCACCCTGCAGCATCTGGAGCAAACCACCGGGGCCATCTCCGATCAGCGCGACGACATTCGTCAGGCCTTGAAACAGATGACGCTGCTGAGCAAGCAGGCCGGCGCGACGCTGGAGCAGACCTCTACGCTGATGCGCAACGCCAACCAGTTGCTGACCAGCGACGGCAGGCAAACCATCGCCAGTGCGCAGCAGGCGATGAAATCCCTCGAACAGAGCAGCCAGACCATCAATACGCTGCTCAAGAACAACCAGAATTCGGTGAACGATGGCCTGCAAGGGCTGGGCGAACTGGGCCCGGCGATTCGCGAGCTGCGTGAAACCCTCAGCTCATTGAAAACCATCTCGCGCAGCCTGAACGCCAACCCGAGCGGCTATTTGCTGGGCAGCGAGAAGAATAAGGAGTTCGAGCCATGAGGCTTGTCGGTCAGTCCATCACTCGGCTGTTATTGGCGGCTACCCTGATGTCGCTCGGCGCGTGTTCGATCCTACCCGAGCAGGCGCCGTCTGACGTATACCGCTTGCCGACGGCATCGCCCGCCAGCAAAGGGGCGGCGCCGGTGGCGTGGTCATTGCGGGTGGTGCGGCCCAAATCCAGCGAGACACTGGACAACCCGCGTATAGCCGTCATCCCCCAGGGCAATGTCATCAGCAGCTACAAGGGCGCGCGATGGAGTGACCCGGCGCCGGTTCTGCTGCGCAACCGACTGACTGATGCTTTCTACCGCGAAGGGCGAGTGCAGTCGATCAGCACCGACGACAGCAATCTGCAGGCTGATTTTGAATTGGGCGGGGAGCTGCAGGCGTTTCAGAGCGAGTATCGCGGGGCCGCCATTGAAGTGGTGATTCGCCTGGATGCGCGGCTCGCTGACGATCGCCAGCGGATTGTGGCGAGCCGGCGCTTTGAAGTGCATCAGCCGGTGGCCGACAAGCAGGTGTCGGCGGTGGTCTCGGCGTTCGGTCAGGCCAGCGATACGCTGGCCGCCCAAGTGTTGCAGTGGACCGTTGAGCAGGGCGAGAGGCGTTACGCCGCCGAGCCGAAGAACCAGTAGCAGACGGCGATCGCGGCCACCACACCGGCGAATTCCGCCAGCAGCGCGCAGCCCACGGCGTGTCGCGCGCGCTGAATGCCCACGGCGCCGAAGTACACCGCCAGCACGTAGAACGTAGTTTCGGTGCTGCCTTGAATCGTCGCCGCGACGAGGGCCGGGAAGCTGTCGACGCCCTGGGTTTTCATGGTTTCGATCAGCATCGCCCGCGCCGCACTGCCGGAGAACGGTTTGACCAGCGCCGTCGGCAGGGCATCGACGAAACGGGTGTCCATGCCCATCCATTGAATCCCGTGACGAATGCCCTCAAGAATCAGATCCAGCGCGCCGGACGCTCGCAATACGCCGACGGCGCAGAGCATCGCGACCAGATAAGGCAGCAGGTTTTTGGCAACGTCGAAGCCCTCTTTCGCGCCCTCGACGAAGGTTTCGTACACCTTGACCTTGCGCAGCGCGCCAACCACCAGGAACAGCATGATGATGCCGAACAGCGTCACGTTGCCCAGCACCGACGAGAGGCTCGACAGCGCAGCAGCGGACAGCCCCGCGAGTACCGCCATGAAGCCGCCCAGCAGCAACGCACCGGGAATCAGATAAGCGAGCACCACCGGGTCCCACAACTTGAGGCGCTGCATGAACGCCACTGACAGCAGACCGACCAGCGTCGAGGCGCTGGTGGCGAGCAGGATCGGCAGAAAGACCATGGTGGGATCGGCAGCGCCTTGCTGGGCGCGATACATGAAGATGGTCACCGGCAGCAGCGTCAGCGAAGAGGCGTTGAGCACCAGAAAGAGGATCTGCGCGTTGCTGGCGATGGTCTGGCTGGGGTTGAGCTCTTGCAGTGAGCGCATGGCTTTGAGACCGATGGGTGTGGCGGCGTTGTCCAGACCCAGCGCGTTGGCGGCGAAGTTTAGGGTGATCAAGCCTAACGCCGGGTGGCCGCGCGGCACTTCAGGCATCAGGCGATGAAACAGCGGCGCCAGGACTTTGCCCAGCCAGTCAACGATACCCGCCTTTTCGGCAATGTTGAGAAAGCCCAGCCACAGGGTCAGGGTGCCGAACAACAGCACCATGACTTCAACCGACAGCTTGGCCATGGCGAAGATGCTCTCGACCATGGCGGCAAAAACGCCAGCGTTGCCACCGACCAGCCACTGCGCCAGCGCAGAAATCGCCGCGACCACAAAAAACCCAAGCCATAGGCCGTTCAGCATACAAATCCCCTCGCAAGATGCGGCGATGATAACGGCGGGGGCAGAAACAACAAACCCCGGCCGGGGCCAGGGTTTGATGATTCACGCCAGACAGTGATTACTCCACCGTCGATTGACCCGCCGGCAGAGGGTCCTTGCCACGCCAGTGCGGCAGGGAGTTCCAGTAGCGCTCGCCCTTGGCGTCGTCGTACATGCCTTCCCAGCGGGAGATGACCAACACCGCAAGCGCGTTGCCGATCACGTTCAGCGCGGTGCGCGCCATGTCCATGATGCGGTCGACGCCGGCAATGAACGCCAGGCCTTCCAGCGGAATGCCCACGCTGCCCAAGGTTGCCAGCAGCACGACAAACGACACGCCCGGCACACCGGCAATGCCCTTGGACGTCACCATCAGGGTCAGGACCAACATCAACTGCTGGCCGATTGACAGATCAATGCCATACAGCTGCGCGATGAACAGCGCCGCGATGCTTTGGTACAGCGTCGAGCCGTCAAGGTTGAACGAGTAACCGGTCGGCACCACGAAGCTGCTGATGGCCTTGGGCGCCCCGTACGCTTCCATCTTCTCGATCACGCGCGGCAGCACGGTCTCGGAGCTGGCGGTGGAATAGGCGAGCACCAATTCATCTTTGAAGATGCGCATCAGCTTGAGCACCGAAAAGCCAAACAGGCGCGCAATCAGGCCCAGCACCACAAAGGCAAAGAAGGCGATGGCGACGTAAACCAGAATCACCAGCTTGGCCAATGGCAGCAACGAGGCAAAGCCAAAGTTGGCGACGGTCACGGCGATCAGGGCGAACACGCCAATCGGCGCGTAATTCATGATCATGTGAGTGACCTTGAACATGGTCTCCGACACGCCCTGGAAGACCTTTACCAGTGGATCACGCACTTCCGCGTTCAGGCTCGACAGGCCCAGCCCGAAGAACACCGAGAAGAAGATGATCGGCAGCATGTCGCCACGGGCAACCGCCGCGAAGATGTTCGACGGTATGAGATTGAGGATCGTCGCGACGAAGGCATGGTCATGCTGCACTTCGGAGGTGGTCTTCTCGTACTGCGAGATATCCACCGTGCCCAGCGTGCTCATGTCGATGCCGGTGCCGGGATGAAAGACATTGGCCAGCAGCAGACCCACAACGATGGCAATCGTGGTGACGGCTTCAAAATAGAGAATGGTCTTCAGGCCGATGCGGCCAAGCTTCTTGGCGTCCCCAACGCCCGCAATGCCTACGACCAGAGAGGAGATCACAATCGGGATAACGATCATTTTGATCAGGCGGATAAAGATGTCGCCCGCTGGCTGCAGGATGTTGCTGATCCACCAAGCCTTCTCGGTGCTGAAGTGGTTCAGGACGGCGCCGATGGCGATACCCAGGACCAGGCCGATGAGGATCTGCCAGGCGAGGCTCAGTTTTGCCTTCTTCATGTCATTACCTTGTTGTCATTGCCGGGACATCCCCCAACCACACGTTCATCATTGCGCTTGCCAGCAAGCGCGACGCCGCGGTCGCCGTCAGGACTGTCTCGTAAGTGGCCGCAGGCGAGCATCCGAGCTCTGAGCAGGCGAAAAAGGCGCAACTATTCCCACGGTGACTGTCATCGTCTAATGCCGTAAATGACTACCCCATGCCGAATCGGCATGATGAAAATCAATCACTTACGTTGCAGTGCGCCAAAAGAGGGCGAACATAGTTGACTGGAGAATGCTGAGAGGTGGCTAAAACGTCGCCTGTAGCCGATTTACGCGAGGCGCGGTGGCAATATGACAGATTGGTCAAAGGTGGCCGACAAGCCATTTAAGCGGGGGATTTTTGGCGATATACGGTCGTAGGAAACGTAGAAGCAGCTCTGTAGGACTCTTGAAGACCGGAGACCTTTGAGGAAATAGAGGATATTTGCGCCTCACAAGTCCACTGTCGGATAAAGGCTAAAACCGTATCGGACGATGGACTTGCGTTGCGGCTTGCCTGACCCGGCCCACGTGTGGGAGTACTCCTTGTACACCTAGAACGCTTCAATCACTCCGTTGATCGTAACGCCCCGGCCCCTTGGTCACACGCGCACCGTCTTCGGGCTGCGCGCCTATCAGGAAGGTCTGTCAGGGACAGGTCTCCCCTCATTCAAATCAGTACCAGTTCGGGTCTTTCTTGAGCTGCTCTTTCAGAAGGCCTTGCATGCCTTCGTCCGGTTTGCCCAAAAACCGGTAATCCGCATGACGCGTCGGCGATTTGTCTGCGGGAAGTCCCGCCGGCACTTCGACCAACATGGCGTAAGCATGGGATTTGTCGAGACTGAACGCGACGATGAGACGCTTGTTGCGGCAAGTGTCCTGGGTTTCGCAGAGCGGCCCTACCAGATACTTGTCACCGTCTTCGGTCACGGCGTTCATTTGCTCCGCGGCACCGGAGAGATTGATCACCCAGTCGGGCAGTCGCTCTTCCTTCTTCACGACGCTCGACCACGTCTCGCGGTACTCGGGATTGGAGCTCAAAAGCTCGTTCGCCCGAGACTGACCGTCGTTGGCCGCCATAGCTGTAACGCTGGCGCTCCCAAGGAGCGCCAATGTCAGTGCATGGAAATGCTTGAAGCCCATATTCAGCCTCGGCCGCGACGCCCAAAGAAGAACGACACCACGAACATAACCAGGAAGACCACGAACAGGATCTTGGCAATGCCGGTAGCAGTACCTGCGATACCACCAAAACCAAGGACGGCTGCAACGATAGCGATGATCAGAAATGTGATTGCCCAACTCAACATGGTGAATCTCCTTACTGTTTATTGATTTTTTTGCTACGTCGAGGCGTCGGAATGACCCTCGGGGTAGATCGCGTCTTCGACCCGGAAGTTCAGAAAACCCAGCTTTGCTGACGTGGCGCTTCATCAGGAGTAGCGGCCGCGTCATCAACTTGCATGCTCAGGGCGACATCCGAGGCTTTCAGCGCACTTGCCTTGGCAAACGGTACGGTGTGGGCATGGGAGTAGTGGACCTGAGTCACTTCCTGTTTCTGATTCCAGTGATTGAACTGCTGCACACCAATGAGCGTGATCATCAGCGCCAGACTGGCAAACAAAACCTGCTGCAAATGCAGAGGTGAGATACGCAGTTTGTTGGCGAGATGTTGAGCGTTCATTCAGCGGACTCCTGGCAATCTTGTCGGCCGTCTGTTCGGGCCTTTGTTACCAAGGGTATTGCACGCTGTGTGCCAGCTTTCTGAAGGCCAATAAACCTTTATAAATCAATAAGTTATAACTACAACCCGGAAGCGTCTTACGCGCAAGCTGCACGATTGAACATCTGCCATCGTGCGGAATGCACGAACCGCCTGACACCACGTTGGCGGCCGAATTCATTCAGGATGTAATTTCTGATCTCAGAACCGTCATTCGACCGCCGCGTAACGCTCTAGCCTGCGCTGCGCGCCGTGACGCGCAGCGTGTCGGCATCGACGCCTTTAACCCCGCGAATGTTGCGCGCGATTTCGACCGCGAGTTCCTTCTCGGCGTAATTGGCCACCACACCGTCCAGCGTGACTACTCCGTTTTTGGTCTCAACCTTGATGTTCAAGCCATCGAGGGTGCGGCTATATATAAGGCTGGATTTCACCTTGCTGGTGATCCATGCATCGCTGAATTCCTCGCGAACGGCATTGGCCTGGAGTTCGCTCTGCTCTTTGATGGCCTGGGTATCTCGCGCACTGACACTGATGAGGTTATTCACCTCCGTCACGCCGTCCGTATTGGTGGCCAGGCTTCCGGCCAGCTGCTTGGCATCTGCGTCTTTCGCCTGTCCCTTTAGGGTGACGACACCCTGAGCAGCGCTGACATCGATATTCAATGCCTCGGTCACGCTGTTCCAAAGCAGCTTGGATTTGATGGTTGCTATCAGCGTTGCGTCGTCGAAACGCTGGGCCATGGTGGCTTTGGTGCCCGGATCGGCCGCGACCTGCGGATCGATCTCAAGCTGATTATCGACCTTGTTGATGCCCTGAATGTCGCCCGCTATCTGCGCGGCAAGATCCTTGTCGACCTGGTTTTCGACCTTCCCTTTGAGGATTGCCGTGCCCTGTTCCACATCCACGCTGATCTTGAAGGGACTCAAATGCCGGTTCAGGGCAAAGGCGGTCCAGATCGACCCCTCTTGGCGCGCTTCGGCCAGTTGGGTCGGCAGATCGGCGGCTGCGGCGTGAGCAATGACGGGCGTCAGTCCGAGCAGGCTGGCGGTGGTGATGGCCAGGGCGATCTTCTTCAACGGGGGCATGGGAATCTCCAGACAATTGCAAAAGGTACCTCTGGACAGACTGGTCTTTCGCCCAGATGTTCGGCGCGACCTGATTTTGCCCACATGGAGATTCGGGGCAACGGTAATCCCACGTGCCCTGCCATGGATCAGCGCATAACGGCTTTTTTCAGAAGATCGCTACCATGCAGCGTAAAGAATCAATCAGAATGAACCATGCAACTTGCCCGATCTTTCCGGGACTAACACAGACTATTCACTGAGGAGCGTAGGAAAAATGGAAGCAGCCGCTGAGAATCAGGGCCGTATTCTGCTCGTGGATGATGAATCCGCCATCCTTCGCACCTTCCGTTATTGCCTGGAAGACGAGGGCTACAGCGTAGCCACCGCCAACAGCGCGGCGCAGGCTGAATCGCTGCTGCAGCGTCAGGTATTCGATGTGTGCTTCCTCGACCTGCGTCTGGGCGAGGACAACGGGCTGGACGTTTTGGCGCAAATGCGCGTGCAGGCGCCCTGGATGCGCGTGGTGATAGTGACTGCGCACTCAGCGGTCGACACCGCCGTGGATGCGATACAGGCCGGCGCTGCCGATTACCTGGTCAAACCCTGCAGCCCGGATCAACTGCGCCTCGCCACTGCCAAGCAGCTCGAAGTCCGCCAGTTGTCCGCGCGACTCGAAGCGCTGGAAGGCGAAGTACGCAAACCGAAGGACGGCCTTGATTCACACAGCCCGTCGATGATGGCGATCCTCGAAACCGCCCGCCAGGTCGCCAACACTGACGCGAACATTCTTATCCTCGGCGAATCCGGTACGGGTAAAGGTGAGTTGGCGCGGGCGATTCACGGCTGGAGCAAGCGCGCCAAGAAGGCCTGCGTGACCATCAACTGTCCATCGCTCACTGCCGAATTGATGGAAAGCGAACTGTTCGGCCACAGCCGTGGCGCCTTCACCGGCGCCAGCGAAAGCACCCTCGGTCGGGTGAATCAGGCGGACGGCGGTACGTTGTTCCTTGATGAAATCGGCGACTTCCCGCTCACGTTGCAACCGAAACTGCTGCGCTTCATTCAGGACAAGGAATACGAACGCGTCGGTGACCCCGTCACCCGTCGTGCCGACGTGCGCATCCTGGCGGCGACCAACCTGAACCTCGAAGACATGGTCCGCGAAGGGCGTTTCCGCGAGGACCTGTTGTATCGCCTGAACGTGATCACCCTGAACCTGCCGCCGCTGCGCGAACGAAGCGAAGACATCCTTACGCTGGCGGACCGCTTTCTGGCGCGCTTCGTCAAGGAATACAGCCGCCCGGCGCGTGGCTTCAGCGAACAGGCGCGCAGTGCGCTGCTCAACTACCGCTGGCCCGGCAACATCCGAGAGCTGCGTAACGTGATCGAGCGGGCGAGCATTATCTGCCCACAGGAAAAAGTCGAAATCACGCATCTGGGCATGGCCGAACAACCGGTCAACAATGCCCCGCGTGTCGGCGCAGCGTTGAGCCTGGATGAGCTGGAGAAAGCCCACATCGGCGCAGTACTGGCCACCAGCGATACGCTGGATCAGGCCGCGCGCACGCTGGGCATCGACGCCTCGACGCTGTACCGAAAACGCAAGCAGTACAACCTGTGACAGGGCGCCGATGATGTTTGCGATGAAGTTGCGCACCCGACTCTTCCTGAGTATTTCCGCCCTTATCACCGTTGCCCTGCTGGGCCTGGTGCTGGGGCTCGTCAGCGTCATGCAGATGGCCAAATCTCAGGAATCATCAATTCGGCACAACTTCATCACCCTCGATATCGGCCTGAAGCTGCGACAAAACCTGGGTGACCAATTGGTCATGATGCTCCAGGACAACCCCGATCAGGTGGCGATCAAGCGCAATCAGGAGGAGTTTCAGAACCTGCTCGTTCAGGGCATTGATCATGATCAGCAGACCGGCGTTCCCAGCGGATTCGAAGCGGCCCGGGTGAACTACGCCCGCTTCGTCAAAACCATTGAGCAATCCAGCGAACCTGGTGACGCGATCCGCGACGATGAGGCCGTGACAGAGGCGTTCAACACGTTGCGTAACGGCTTGCTCGACGCCCATCGTCAGGCGCTTGAGAACATCAGCCAGGCTGAAACCGCGTCGAGATCGCGAGCGCTCTGGGTTTCCGCGCTGCTGGGACTGGTGGGGCTGGCGGTGCTGGTTATCGGCTTCGTCACCGCCCACGGCATCGCCCGGCGTTTCGGCGGCCCCATCGAGCAGCTGGCCAAGGCGGCGGACCGGATTGCCCAAGGGGATTTCGACGTTACGCTGCCCACATCCTCGTCGGATGAAATGAATCTGCTGACTCACCGTTTCGGCATGATGGCCGACGCATTGCGCCAGCATCAGAAAACCAATGTCGATGAACTGCTCGCCGGCCAACAGCGCTTGCAGGCGGTGCTGGACAGCATTGACGACGGTTTGCTGATGATTGATCGACAAGGGCGGCTTGAGCACCTGAACCCGGTCGCGCAACGGCAGTTGGGCTGGGAGGAAAGTCGCTTGGGCCAAGGGCTCGGCGAAGCGTTGCAACGCCCGGAACTGGACGAGCAGCTGTATCTGGTGCTGCGCGGCGGCACGCTGGAACGGGCACCCGATGACCTTTCCATCGAGATCGACGGCGAAGTCCGCCTGCTGACCTACAGCCTTACGCCGGTCAGCCACACCAAAGGGCACATCGTCGGCGCCGTGATGGTGCTGCACGACGTCACCGAGCAGCGGGCATTCGAACGGGTACGCAGCGAGTTCGTGCTGCGCGCTTCCCACGAGTTGCGCACGCCTGTCACCGGCATGCACATGGCTTTCGGCCTGCTTCAGGAGCGCGTGCATTTCCCGCCGGATTCGCGAGAGAAGGACCTGCTCGACACCGTCAATGAAGAAATGCAGCGCCTGATGCAGTTGATCAACGACCTGCTCAACTTCTCGCGCTACCAGAACGGCCTGCAGAAGCTGACGCTCGAACCCTGTGACATCAACGAATTACTCGAAGCGGCGCGTCAGCGCTTCGCCGATACCGCCCACGATCAGGACGTCATGGTGCTGCTGGAAACCCAGGAGCCGCTGCCACGGGTGCAGGCGGACAAGGCGCAGCTGGACCGCGTGCTCGACAACCTGCTTGATAACGCTTTGCGCCATACCCCGAAATCCGGCCTGATCCGCTTGCAGGCGCGGCGTCATGGCGAGCGGTTGATCATCAGCGTGGAAGACAACGGCGAGGGCATTGCCTACGGCCAGCAAGCCCGAATCTTCGAGCCTTTCGTTCAGGTTGGACGCAAGAAAGGTGGGGCAGGCCTGGGGCTGGCCCTGTGCAAGGAAATCGTTCAGTTGCACGGCGGGCGAATGGGCGTGTATTCCCGACCTGGGCAGGGTACGCAGTTCTACATGGCGCTGCCGCTCTAGACCGGCATTGCTGCGCTACGCCACATCATCCGCACGCCGCCCGGCGCTGCGTCTGCCGCCGGTCACCAGTTCAGTGAACTTGGTCGCGCTCAGGGGCCGGGCGAACAGCCAGCCCTGGCCATACATCACCCCTTCGCTTTTCAGCAGCATCGCCTGTGACTCGAACTCGATGCCCTCGGCGATCACCCGCAGTTGCAGCGCATGGGCCATCCGAATGATATGCGGCGCCACGCCACTGCTGGCGGCATCGTGGCCGAGGGCGTCAATAAACGCCTTGTCGATTTTCAAACAGTCCACCGGCAGCGTCTGCAGATAGGCGAGGCTGCAATAGCCGGTGCCGAAATCATCGATCAACACCTGATGACCCCGATCGCGCAGCGCCTGAAGATGATTGCGCGCGACTACCACGTCCACGAGACCGCGTTCGGTCACTTCAAACGCAATCTGCCGAGGCGCCACCCGGTGTAACGCCAGCAGCTTCGCCGTCACTCGGCCGATGCGTGGGGCCATGACATCGCACGCTGCCAGATTGACTGACACGTACAGGTGCGGATTGGCGCGTAAAAGCTGGCCGAGCTGCTCCAGCAATTGCTGGAGCACGAAATCGGTGATCTGACGGATCTGCCCGGTGTTTTCCGCCAGCGGAATAAAGAGGTCAGGACTGGTCAACGTGCCGTCCGGTCGCCGCCAGCGCACCAAGGCCTCGGCGCCCACGCACAGCCGCGTGTTGAGGTCGAAAATCGGCTGATACAAAACCTTCAGCTCGCCACGGCGCAATGCCCCGTGCAGCTCACCGCCCAATGACTGCCGTTGACGCACCAGTTGCAGGACGAGAATGCCGATGAACAACGAAATCAACAGGCTGGCCGGGACCAACAGCCACCACGCACCGGTGATCTTCTGTTGCAAGGCACTGCGCGGGGTAATCAGGACCAGTTGATATTCCGGGCTCTGGGTCGGCATCCGGTAGACGAGTTTGTCCTGGGTGGACATCAGCGTTTCGGTGGAGGTCGGCGACCAGTCCGGCGTGGGCGGCCATGTCTGAGGCGGGCCCAGGACCGGGACTGCCTTGGAGCCACGATCTAGCACCACCACCAGACTGCCGCCCACCGGCAGGTCAACGACGTCAGTCAAATGGCCGCGGGAAGTGGAAACACGAAACTCCCCGCGCCCGAGCATCAGTGAAGCCAGGTTGTCGTCAGGCTGGGTGGAGGTATTCAGCCAGTAATCATAAGTGGGGCCGCGAATGTCCGGCGGCCTGGGCTTGCCAATCAGGCTCTGCCGCGTCCAGCTTGAACAGAACTGACTGTCGCTGACGTACGCCACTTCGTAGATAAAACGGTAGCGCGAGTTCACCTGACGTAACTGCTCGATCATTGCGGGGCTGCAACCGCGCAACGGCTGCGCTTCAAGTTGATCGAGCCCGGCCCTCAACTGACCGAATAATTGCTCCAGTCGCACCAGAAAGCGCTCGCCCTGTGCATTCATTTGCGCACGTTCGTCCTGTCGGGCCTGATGCATCGCCAGCCCAAAGCTGCCCGCCAGCAAGACGGCCGCGCTTAACAGCGCGGCCACTAATGCCAGAAGCCAGGGACGATAAAGTAAAGAGCGCAGTCGCGGCGTCGCCGTGAACATCGGCAGTCATCCAGATGGTGGGATTTCCATAACCACTGAGGTATAGCAACAAGCGCAGAAATAGTCCGAAAAAAACCGGCAATTAGCGGAATTTAGTGCCTGAAGTTAAGTACTTGCAGCATAGCTGCACTTTGCAGATCCGGCTCACCGTCAAATTTTTGTGGTCGATAGTGCATCTGAAACGCAGCCAGTGTGTGACGTGTTGCGATGTCCAGCTCACCGGTCTGCGGCGTCGGGTAACCCAGCAGCGCCAGTTGCTGCTGGAACCACACGATATTTGGCACGACGCCCATCAACTGGGTTTGACGCTGTGCCACCTGCTGTTCATCCGGCCAGATGCCCAGGCCTTCCTGGGCCAGCCGCTTCCACGGGAACAACGGTCCCGGATCGAGCTTGCGCAACGGCGCGATGTCGCTGTGACCAATGACGTGACGGGGTTCGATGTGGTTGCGTTTAACGATGTCTTTGAGCAGAACGATCAGCGCCTGAATCTGCGCTTCGCTGTACGGATACCAAAGCCGACCCGTAGGCGTGTCGCGATAGCCCGGATTGACGATCTCGATGCCGATGCTGCTTGAGTTGAGCCAGGTGCGCCCGTCCCATTCGCTTTCACCGGCGTGCCATGCGCGCTGGGATTCGTCGACCAGCTTGTAGGTGGTGGCCGGACCGTCGCCGATCAGGTAGTGCGCGCTGACCTCACCGTGGGTCAGCAAGGCCAGCGACCGGTCGAGGGAAGCAGAGGTGTAATGAACCACCACGAACTGCACGCGGCTGTCGAAATTGACGGAAGGGTGGCTGGTGTCGATCTTCGGACCGCTGCTGCAAGCGGTCAGCAGCAACAACAGAAACAGGGCGGAAATAGACTTCATGGCGGCACGACGTGTAGGCAAATAATGCAACAGTGTAACGTAACGTCGGCGGCGCATTCAAAAATGCATCAAGCCTACGCAGCCAACCAGACGAAGCGTTCAACCCTGCTCGATACGGTTACGTCCTTCGTGCTTGGCGCGGTACAGCGCCTGATCCGCACGTTTGAGCACCACATCACTGCGCTCACCCGGAGCGAACAGCGTGATGCCCATGGACACCGTGACCGTCACCCGCTCGCCCTTGAAGTGAAACGGGCATTGTTCGATGCCCTCCCGCAGACGCTCCAACAGCGCCAGCCCCTCATCCATCGGCGTGGTCGCCAGCAGGATCACAAACTCTTCTCCGCCGAAACGCGCAATGAAATCCGAAGCCCGTAACCGCTTTCGCAGTTGACCGGCGATGATCTTCAAGACCTTGTCGCCCGCCAGATGGCCGTAACCGTCATTGATGCGCTTGAAGTGATCCAGGTCGAGAATGCCGAGCAGCAGGCTTGAACGCTTCCTCTGCAACTGATCGATCTCATGCTCCAGCCGCTCGTTCCACGCCGCGCGGTTCGGCAGGCCTGTCAGTGTGTCGATCAGCGCCTTCTGCCGTTGTTCTTCCAGATGAACCCGGAAGCCCAGCGCTTCCTGCTCCATTGTTGCCACGCGGCTGGAGAGGGCTTGCAGGCGGGTGGCGACTTCCTGTTCGCGCTGATCGCGTTGCTGCTGATGATGATCCATGGTGCCAATCAGCCCTTCGAGACGGCTTTCCAACACGTGCTTCAGGCTGTCCAGATCGGCCGCCTGCTGCAAACTGGTTTGCAGATCGTCGACGTGTTCACGCAACTGATGATCCAGTTGACGCGACGCCGAATGCTGATCGGCGTGGTCTTCGCTGGCAGCCAGCAAGCCGCTCTGAAACGACTCAAGGCGCTCGTTGAGCTGCTTGAGATAAGCCTCGAATTCGTGCTGGCCGCTGTCGGTGATGGCGAGCATCAGCACGGCGAGATCGTCGAGGATCGGCAGCAGTTCGTACCAGTTCAGCCCATGTTCAAGCCGGGCGCGCATGGCTTCGGCTTGCGGCCGATGGTGTTCAGGCAGCGTCAGTTCGTCGAGCAGGCCCAGCAACGTTTCTTCGATATGGGCGGCGACCGAGCTGTAACTCGGCTCGGGCGAGGAGGGCAGCGCGTAGGAGCTGTCCTCTTCAGCGATGGTCTCGTCAGGCTCTTCGTCTTCAGCGACGACTTCGATATGGTCGGCAATAACAACGGCTTCAGCAATCTCTTCGGGATCGGGAGAGGGCGCTTCATCCGCAGGCTCAGATGCTTCGTCGTCGGAAGACTCGGCGGCGGAGGCCTGTGGGACATCAGCGGTGTGAAGCGGCGCCTCGGGTTCTTCTTCTGGCCGGGCCGGCTCGGGCTCGAGCATTACCGGCTGGACTGCAACTTCCAAGGGGGGCGTCGGAATGGAGCGCTCGGGCTCTTCGGCGACAGGCTGGGGGACCGGCGGGACGGTGCTGCGAAGTTCAGCCTCCAGCTCAGTGTTCTCTGGGGCAGCTTCCGGCACAGCGGATGAATGCTGCGGCGCACCATCGGAAGCCTGCAGCCCGGCCGGCTCGGCAACGGAATGGGGCAACGGGGCCGACTCATCACCTTCGCTGCCAGCCTCACGGTGACTGCCGAACAATCGCTGCAGGAAACCCGGGCGGGACGCTTCATCCGGGTGTTCGATCTGCGACAGCGCCTGCCCCTGAAGTCCGCTCAACTCGCTTAATAACAGCGGTAGCTCACGGGCTTGGGTAATGCGATCTTCCAGGCTCTTGGCGAATCGCTTGAGCGGCTTGCTGACGTCCTTGGGCAGCGGCAACGCCTGCAACTGCGTGACCAACGAGGTCAACGCCGTGCCCATCTGCTCGACGCGCTGCTCGCGACGCTGTTCGGAGTCCAGCACCGCTTTTTCCAGGCGCGGAATCAAGGCTGCCAGGCCTGCGTCCATGTCGTCCTTGCGAACGATTTCGCGCATTTCCTTCATGCACGCATCAACCGCCTTGTCGGCACCTTCGGCCGCCAGGCTGCTGCGCACGAGGCCTCGACGCAGCAAGTCGAGCCGCGCGTTCCAGCGCCGCTCCAGTTTGTCTTGCTGCTCGATGCTCTTGAGGTACTTTTCTTTCCAGCGCTGCGCTTCGTCGGTCATTCCACAGGTCCGCGAGGAGATGTGCTTGTTATCGGCAGCGAGTCACCGATTAATGAGGCCGGCAAGCGAATCTCCACCGCGACGGGCAGATGATCGGAAATGGGCTGCGCCAGTACCTGCACTTTTTCAAGGGTCAGGGTCGGGCTCAGAAGGATGTGGTCCAGGCATCGCTGCGGACGCCAGCTCGGAAAAGTCGCTTCGATCTGCGGGGCGAGCAGGCCGAGATCGCGCAGTGGCGAGGTTTGCAGCAGGTCATTGGCGTGGGTGTTCATGTCGCCCATCAGCACCTGATGGCGATACCCGCCAATCAGCTCGCGAATGTACGCGAGCTGCCGTGTACGGGTCCGCGCGCCCAGTGCCAGGTGCATGACCACCACAACCAGCGCATCCGGACCTTCGCCGAAGCGAACGAGAATGGCGCCACGCCCGGCGGGGCCTGGCAGCGGATGGTCTTCGATGTCCCACGGACGCAAACGGCTGAGCACGCCATTGCTGTGCTGGGCGAGGCGTCCGAGGTTTCGATTGAGTTGCTGGTGCCAGTACGGAAAAGAACCGAGCTGGGCAAGGTGTTCGACTTGGTTGATGTAGCCCGAACGCAGGCTGCCGCCATCAGCTTCCTGTAACGCGACCAGATCATAGTCGCGCAGCAGATCGCCGATCTTCTGCAGATTCCCGGCTCTGCCATTGTGGGGCAGCAGATGCTGCCACCCTCGGGTCAGGTAGTGCCGGTAGCGTTCGGTGCTGTTACCCACCTGGATATTGAAGCTGAGCAGGCGAAGCCGACCGTCGGCCGGCAACCCTGTTTCGTGAAGATGATGCTCGTTGACCTTCGGCTTGTGCCGGGCAACGACCCGTTCAGTAGTTCCCCAGCGCGCCATGGTCAGCGCTTACTTGGCGGTCAGCGTCGCGCGCTCTTTGGCGATCAGCTGATCGGCCACTTGAAGCGCTTGCTCAGGACCACCGGCAGTGCCGAGGTCAAAGCGGTATTTACCGTTGACGATCATGGTCGGGACGCCAGTGATCTCATACTTCTTGGCCAGTTCCTTGTATTGAGCGATCTTGCCCTTCACAGCGAACGAGTTGAAGGTTTCGAGGAACTTGGTCTTGTCGACGCCCTGGGTGGCAACGAAGTCAGCCATGTCGTTCGGGTCGGTCAGACGCTTGCCGCCTTTCTGAATCGCGTCGAACACGGCGGTGTGGACTTTCTTCTCCACACCCATGGTGTCGAGGGTAATGAATAGCTGGCCGTGAGCGTCCCAAGGGCCGCCGAACATGGCGGGAACGCGGATGAAGTGAACGTCAGCGGGAAGCTTTTCGACCCATGGGTTGATGACCGGCTCGAAGGCGTAGCAGTGCGGGCAGCCGTACCAGAACATTTCGACGACTTCGATCTTGCCCGGCTCGGAAACAGGAACAGCGCTTTTCAGCTCGACGTATTGCTTGCCGGCTTCGATGGGCTCTGCTGCTTGAGCGGTCAGACCGAACAGGCTGGTGAAAATCAGAGCGGCGCTGAGAATCAGATTACGCATGCTTAACTCCTGGGCATGGAAGGTCACTTCGGTGGCCGCAGTTCGACCGGCCGAGGTGATATGAGTTCGCAAGTGTAACGCCTGCAGCCACAAAAAAGGGCAGCCGTTCGCTACCCTTTTTGGCCCGTCCGGGCAGGTCTGTCGGCAATTTGTTTTACCAACCGTGTCCGTCAGGATCGCGGTCCTGACGCTCAATGCAGCCCTTGAATGTAAGCCGCGAGGGCTTCGATATCCTTGTTGCTCAGCTTCGCGGCGATGGTGCGCATGACCCGCGTGTCGCCGTCGTTAGTGCGGTCACCTACGCGGAACGCCGTGAGCTGTTTCTTGATGTAATCGGCGTGCTGCCCGCTCACGTGCGGAAAGCCTGCCGTTGCAATGCCCGCGCCGTCTGGAGAATGGCAGCCGATGCAGGCCGGCATGCCCTCATCGAGCTTGCCGCCGCGAAACAGCGCTTCACCTCGGGCGGCGAGATCGGGATCGGCAGTGCCGACACTGCCTTTCTGGCCGGCGTAGTAAGCGGCGATGTCGGCCAGGTCCTGATCCGTGAGCGGATTAAGTTGTCCAGTCATTTCCAGCACGACCCGCTTGCCGTCCTTGATGTCGTGCAGCTGCTTGAGCAGATAACGCTCACCCTGGCCGGCGAGCTTCGGAAAGATGGGCACCAGGCTGTTACCGTCGGGCCCATGGCAGGCGCCGCAGACTGCTGTTTTCCCTTGGCCGGCGAGCGGATCGCCCACGGGCGAGTCAGCGGCCTGCACGACGCCATTCAGGCTCAGGGTCAACAGCAGGCTCGACAGAAATGCGTTCATGGGTTGATCCGATGCGGCTGAAAGTACGGCCCTCAATGATGGACTGCCTTGAGAGGAAGCGGCCTGTTTTTGGACGTTTCAGTGCAGATGCCGGGCGGGCTCTTGCGTCGACAACACCCTTGCGGGGGCAGGACAAGGCACACATGAAAATCCGCGGCATTATATACTCGCGCCCATTGAACGGAAAAAGACACGCCGTTGCCGCGCACGTCGCAACGCCCCCACCGGATATCCCATGCAACTCAAAAACCCTATTCTCGGCCTGTGCCAACAAGCCAAGTTCATGCTCAGCGCTGCCAAAGTCGACCAATGCCCGGATGACGAAGGCTTTGAAGTCGCGTTCGCCGGCCGCTCCAACGCCGGTAAATCCAGCGCGCTGAACACCCTGACTCACGCCAGCCTGGCGCGCACGTCGAAAACCCCTGGCCGCACCCAGCTGCTGAACTTCTTCAGCCTGGACGACGACCGCCGTCTGGTCGACTTGCCTGGCTATGGTTACGCGAAAGTGCCGATTCCGCTGAAGCTGCACTGGCAGCGCCACCTCGAAGCCTATCTGGGCGGCCGTGAAAGTCTGAAGGGGCTGATCCTGATGATGGACATCCGCCACCCGATGACCGACTTCGACCTTTTGATGCTCGACTGGGCCATCGCCAGTGGTATGCCGATGCATATTCTGCTGACCAAAGCCGACAAGCTGACCTTCGGCGCGGCGAAAAACACGCTGCTCAAAGTCCAGTCGGAAATCCATCGCGGTTGGGGTGACGCAATCACCATCCAGCTGTTCTCGGCACCCAAGCGCATGGGCCTGGAAGAGGCTTACACCGTGCTGGCGGACTGGATGGAACTGGAAGACAAGGCACCGGCGGCCTGAATCGCAGGCAAAAAAAACCCCGGACTTCATGTGGGGAGGGGAAGTTCGGGGTCCAAGTCCAGACCTCTCGGAAGGGGTCCGGATATCTGCCAACACTTAACACAACATAGGAGCATGAATGGCTACGTCAGCCATTCGCAAACTCAGACCGGGTTTTGTCCGCCGAAGTTCAAAACCGGCGGAAATTTAATGATGGCGCGGTTCCGACTCCCTGCAGAATCGGAACGGCAAACCAGTATCAATGCGCCTCGTCCCAGTTGTTCCCCACACCCACTTCAACCAACAGCGGAACGTCCAGCTCGGCGGCGCCGCTCATGTGCACGCGGATGTCCTTGCTGATCTGCTCGACCAGATCCTCATGCACCTCCAGCACCAGTTCATCGTGAACCTGCAGGATGACGCGAGCATCCAGACCTGAGTCTTCCAGCCAGCCGTTCACCGCGACCATCGCCCGTTTGATGATGTCCGCCGCCGTGCCTTGCATCGGCGCGTTGATCGCCATGCGTTCGGCACCTTTGCGCAGCGCCTGATTCTTCGCGTTGATGTCCGGCAGGTACAGGCGACGACCGAAAATGGTCTCGACATACCCTTGTTCCGCCGCCTGCGCACGGGTGCGCTCCATGTAATCCAGCACGCCGGGATAGCGCGCGAAGTAGCGATCCACGTACGCCTGGGATTGCTTGCGATCAACACCAATCTGCTTGGCCAGCCCGAACGCGCTCATGCCGTAGATCAGGCCGAAGTTGATCGCTTTGGCGCTGCGGCGCATGTCGTTGGTCACGTCCGGCAGTTCGACACCGAACACTTCACCCGCCGTTGCGCGGTGCACGTCCAGGTCGTTGCGGAAGGCGTGCAGCAAGCCTTCGTCCTTGGCCAGATGCGCCATGATCCGCAGCTCGATCTGCGAGTAGTCCGCCGCCAGCAGTTTGTAGCCTTGGGGGGCGACAAACGCCTGACGTATGCGACGACCCTCGGCGGTCCTGATGGGGATGTTCTGCAGGTTCGGGTCGCTGGAGGACAAACGGCCGGTCACCGCCACCGCCTGATGGTAGGAGGTGTGGATTCGCCCGGTGCGCGGGTTGATCTGCTCCGGCAGGCGATCGGTGTACGTGCTCTTCAGCTTGCTCATCGAGCGGTACTGCATCAGCACCTTCGGCAGCGGATATTCCTGCTCAGCCAGTTCAGCGAGCACCGCTTCAGCGGTGGACGGCTGGCCGGTGGCGGTCTTGCTGATGATCGGCATGCCGAGCTTTTCGTAGAGAATCACCCCGAGCTGCTTGGGCGAGCCGAGATTGAATTCCTCACCGGCGATGGCGAACGCTTCGCGCTCAAGCTCGGTCATTTTGTTGCCCAGCTCAACGCTCTGATTGCCCAGCAGATTGGCATCGACCAGTGCACCTTGACGCTCGATGCGCGCCAGTACGGGCATAAGCGGCATTTCAATGTCGTTCAGCACAGGGGCCAGACTCGGCGTCTTGGCCAGCCTGTCCTGCAGCACCTCGTGCAGGCGCAGCGTCAGGTCAGCCTCTTCCGCCGCATAGGTGCCGGCCTGCTCCAGCGCGATCTGGTCGAAACTCAGCTGTTTCGCACCTTTGCCCGCGATGTCCTGGAAATTGACCGGCGTGTGATCCAGGTACTTGGCGACCAGGCTGTCACGGTCGTGGCGCGTCGCGGTGGAGTCGAGCACGTAGGATTCGAGCATCGTGTCGAACTTGACGCCCTGCACGTTGATGCCCTGGCTCTGGTCGCCGTCAATGGCGGAGTTGGCCAGCAGGTTGATCGCAAACTTGGCGTGTTGGCCGACCTTGATTTTGCTCGCGTCCTCCAGGATGGGCTTGACCGCTTTCAGCACCGCGTCGCGATCCAGTTGCTGCTGCACCCCCATATAGGAATGGGTCAGTGGGATGTAGCAGGCTTCGTGGGTCTTGATCGCAAACGACAGACCGACGATCTGCGCGCGCTGGGCGTCGGTGCCGTTGCTCTGCACCACGAAGGCGAACAACTGCGCGGCGTTGAGCTTCTTCAGCCAGTCGTCGAATTGGGTTTGCTCAAGAATGAGCTCGTACGTGGCTTCGATGATCGGCGCCGGCTCGGCAGCGGGGACGACTTCCGCGCCTTCCTGGCGGGCATCACGCTGCAGATCGGTGATCCAGCTTTTGAATTCCAGCTCGGTGTACAGCGCCATCAGCGCTTCACGATCAGGCTCGCCGCAGTGCAGAGCGTCGAGCTCGATGTCCAGCGGCACGTCGATCTTGATGGTCGCCAGCTCGTAGGAAAGGAAGGCCATCTCCTTGTGTTCTTCGAGCTTGGCCGGCAGGGATTTGGCGCCCCGAAGCGGCAGCGCTGCCACTTTGTCGAGGTTCGCGTAAAGCTCTTTCAGGCCGCCGTTGATGCCCACCAGCAGGCCTGCTGCGGTTTTCTCACCGACACCGGGCACGCCGGGGATGTTGTCGACCTTGTCGCCCATCAGCGCCAGGTAATCGATGATGTGTTCCGGGCCGACGCCGAACTTCTCTTTCACGCCGGCAACATCCAGCACGCTGCCGGTCATGGTATTGACCAGCGTGATGTGGCCGTCAACCAGCTGCGCCATGTCCTTGTCACCGGTGGAGATCACCACCGGACGATCGGCGGCCGCGCTGCTGCGCGCCAATGTGCCGATCACGTCATCGGCCTCCACGCCTTCGACGCACAACAGCGGGTAGCCGAGGCCTCGCACGCAGTTGTGCAAGAAGTCGATCTGCACGCGCATGTCGTCCGGCATGCTGGGGCGGTTGGCTTTGTATTCGCCGTAGAGCGCGTCGCGAAACGTCCCGCCCTTGGCGTCGAACACCACGGCAAACGGGCTTTCAGGATATTGCCTGCGCAGGCTTTTGAGCATGTTCAGCACGCCCTTGACCGCACCGGTGGGCAGGCCTTTGGAGGTCATGAGCGGCGGCAGCGCATGGAACGCGCGGTAAAGATAAGAAGAACCGTCCACCAGGACGAGGGGCGCAAGACTCATGTGCAAGATCAACCTTTTCGGCGGGGTCGGCGCTAGAATGCGCGGACCGTTGACGACAAAGGCACAAGGTTATCATGCGCGCGCTGAATCGCCTGTTACTGCTCGGCGGGTTGCTGGCCTGTTCGTGGCTGGCGGTCGCGGCGGATGACGAAGCGCCATCGGCAGAGCCTGATGTGACCATCCGTCAGGACAGCGACGGCTTCATCAAGGAGTATCGTGCGAACGGATTCGTGTACGCCGTGAAGATCACGCCCAAACACGGCAAGCCTTATTATATGGTGCGCGCCGACGGCACAAGTGGTCAATTCATACGTTCGGATCAACCGGACATGCTGATACCCCAATGGGTACTATTCAGCTGGTAACGCCCTACATTCACTCTCTTGCTGGCAGTCTTCTATGTCCGTTTTTACTCCCCTGGCTCGGCCCGAGCTGGAAGCTTTTCTCGCCCCGTACGGGCTTGGCGCCCTGCGTGATTTTCAGGGCATTGCCGCTGGAAGTGAAAACACCAATTTCTTCATCAGCCTGGAGCAGGGCGAATTCGTGCTGACCCTGGTCGAGCGCGGCCCGGTTCAGGAAATGCCGTTTTTCATCGAGCTGCTGGACGTCCTCCACGATGCCAACCTGCCCGTGCCCTACGCACTGCGCACCACCGACGGCCAGGCCCTGCGCGAGCTGAAAGGCAAACCGGCGCTGCTGCAACCGCGTCTGTCCGGCAAGCACCCGGCCGAACCCAACACCCAGCACTGCGTGCAAATTGGCGAGTTCATGGCGCACATGCACATGGCCACACGCAGCGCGACTATCGAGCGTAAAACCGACCGTGGTCTGGACTGGATGCTGGAGGAGGGCGGTAATTTCATCTCTCACCTGGACGAGGCGCAGGGCGCGCTGCTGACCAAAGCCGTCGAGGAAATTCAGCGTCGCAAGGCGGCCATCATGGCGCTGCCGCGGGCCAATCTGCACGCCGACCTGTTCCGCGACAACACGCTGTTCGAAGGCACCCACCTGACGGGCGTGATCGATTTCTACAATGCCTGTTCCGGGCCGATGCTGTACGACGTGGCGATTGCGGTGAATGACTGGTGCTCGTTTGAGAACGGCACCATTGATGCGCCGCGCGCCCGGGCGTTTCTGGGTGCGTATGCCGCGCTGAGGCCGTTTACAGCCGCCGAAGCCGAGCTGTGGTCGACGATGCTGCGTGTGGGTTGCGTGCGCTTCTGGCTGTCACGCCTCATTGCCGCCGAAACCTTCGCCGGCCAGGACGTGCTGATCCATGATCCGGACGAATTCCGCAAACGCCTGGACCAGCGGCAGGAAACCCATATCCCGTTGGCGTTTGCGTTGTAGACATCAGAAAGCTTCGTGAGCAAGCTCACTCCCACAGGGACCGCGTTCAACTGTAGGAGTGAGCTTGCTCACGAAGGCGTCGGCCCAGCACTTACAAACCTTCCAGACACCCCGCCAGATCATCCGCCAGCTTGCTCAGCAATTGCTCGTAACCCTGGGCAGTGGCGGGTGTGTAGCCGCCCAATCCGTCCAGCTCGGCCAGTTTGACCGGCAGACCCGCACTCAACGTGTCGGCCAGACGCGGGCGAAGGGGCGGTTCGCTGAACACGCAGGTCTTGCCGAATTCGGTCAACCGCGCGCGCATGGCAGCGACATGCTGAGCACCCGGCTGAACCTCGCTGCTGACGGCAAAGACGCCCGCATGCTTCAACCCATACGCTTCTTCGAAATAATCAAACGCCTCGTGGAACACGAAATACTGCTTGCCCGAAATATCAGCGACCCGCTGTTTGATTTTGGCGTCCAGCGCGTCAAGGCGTGCGCTGAAGGCTTTGACGTTGCTCTCGTAACGCGCCGCATTGGCCGGATCGGCCTGGCTCAAGTCGACGGCCATCTTCGCCGCAATCACCCGCGCATTGACTGACGACAGCCACAAGTGCGCATCGACGCTGCCCGGGCGATGATCGTGGTCATGCTCGTCTTCGTCATCATCGTGATGCTCGGCGCTGGCGGTGAAATGACGCAGGTGCATGCCCGGCAACGACTCGACCGGGACCGAGGCTTTGCTGCGCCCGGACAGCACGCGAGGCAGGAACGTCTCCATGTCCGGGCCAATCCAGTAGAGCAAATTAGCTTCCTGCACGCGCCGTACGTCGGACGGGCGCAGCGCATAGTTATGAGGGGATGCGCCCGGCGGAAGCAGGACTTCCGGCACCGCGATTCCGTCCTGCACAGCCGCGGCGATCAGTTGCAGCGGCTTGATGCTGGTCAGGACGCGGACGTTTGCTTCAGCAGCAGTGATGGTTGAAAAACCGGTAATAAATACGACAAAAAGTAAAAAAAGTCGGGACACGATAACCACTCATGGGGGCAGGAACGGGTAACATAATAACGTCTCTCTCAAAGGCCGTCGCCGCTCATGTCTAAAACACCCCTGGCCAGTCGCCCCCACGATCACTCCCACTGCGTGCACAGTGCGCTCACTGAAGCCGACACGCTGTGCGCGGGCAAAGGCCTGCGCCTGACGGCCCTGCGTCGTCGCGTGCTGGAGCTGGTCTGGCAGAGCCACAAGCCGCTGGGCGCCTATGACATCCTCGCCGTGCTCAGCGAAGAAGATGGCCGCCGCGCCGCGCCGCCTACCGTGTACCGCGCGCTGGACTTCCTGCTGGAAAACGGTCTGGTTCACCGCATCGCGTCGCTGAACGCCTTCGCCGGTTGCAACCACCCCACCCACGCGCATCAGGGCCAGTTCCTTATCTGCCGCGAGTGCCACGCCGCCATCGAGTTGCAGCACGCCACCATCAGCGCCGCCATCGTCGACGCTGCCAACGAGGTGGGCTTTGACGTTGAAGCCCAGACCGTCGAAGTCGTTGGCGTGTGTGCCGGATGCAAGGCCGCCTGATGAGCGATGCACTGATCCGCCTGAAGGACGTCAGCGTGACCCGCGCCGGCCAGAGCGTGCTGGAAAACATTCAGCTGAGCGTCAGCTCGGGCGAAATCGTCACCCTGATCGGCCCCAACGGGGCGGGCAAGACCACGCTGGTGCGCGCCGTGCTCGGGCTGCTCAAGGCTGACTCGGGGGAGATCTGGCGCAAGACGAAACTGCGCGTCGGTTACATGCCGCAAAAGCTGCACATTGATGCCACGCTGCCGTTGTCGGTCCTGCGCTTCCTGCGGCTGGTGCCCGGCGTTGATCGCGACACCGCTCGGGCAGCGCTGGTCGAGGTCGGCGCCGAGAAAGTCATCGACAGCCCGCTGCAAGGGATCTCCGGTGGCGAGATGCAGCGCGTGCTGCTGGCGCGAGCGCTATTGCGCAAACCGGAGCTGCTGGTGCTCGACGAGCCGGTGCAGGGCGTGGATGTCGCCGGACAGGCCGAGCTGTACGCGCTGATCACTCAGCTGCGCAATCGGCACCAATGCGGTGTGCTGATGGTTTCCCATGACCTGCACCTTGTGATGAGCACCACCGATCAAGTGGTCTGCCTCAATCGCCACGTGTGCTGCTCCGGTCACCCCGAGCAGGTCAGTAACGATCCGGCTTTCGTTGAGCTGTTCGGCCTGAACGCGCCGAGCCTGGCGATCTATCACCACCATCACGATCATGCGCACGACCTGCATGGCGAAGTCTGCCAACCCGCTCAAGTCCACGATCACGTTCATACCCACACTCACGACCACGGGGACAGCTGCAAGCATGGCTGATTTTCTTCTTTACGCCTTGCTCGCAGGCCTCGCGTTAGCGGTAGTGGCAGGCCCTTTGGGGTCCTTCGTGGTCTGGCGGCGCATGGCTTATTTCGGCGACACGCTGTCCCATGCCGCGCTGCTTGGCGTGGCGCTGGGCTTTCTGCTGGACATCAGTCCGACGATCGCCGTCACCGTGGGTTGCCTGCTATTGGCGGTTTTGCTGGTGACCCTGCAGCAGCGTCAACCGCTGGCCTCCGACACGCTGCTGGGCATTCTGGCGCCAAGCACCTTGTCCCTCGGGCTGGTGGTGTTGAGCTTCATGCGTGACGTGCGCATTGACCTGATGGGCTATCTGTTCGGCGACCTGCTCGCCATCAGCCCGAACGATCTGGCGTGGATTCTGGCGGGCAGCGCGTTGGTGCTGGTGTTGATCTGTGCGCTGTGGCGACCGCTGCTGGCCATCACCGTGCATGAAGAACTCGCGACGGTTGAAGGTCTGCCAGTGGCGACACTGCGCATGACCTTGATGCTGCTGATTGCCGTGGTCATCGCGGTGGCCATGAAGATCGTCGGCGTGTTGCTGATTACCTCGCTGTTGATCATTCCCGCCGCTGCGGCACAACGTCACGCCCGCTCGCCGGAGCAAATGGCCCTGGGGGCAAGCATCATCGGCGTCATTGCGGTGTGCGCGGGTCTGGCGTTGTCATGGTTCAAGGACACCCCGGCAGGCCCGTCCATCGTGGTCTCGGCGGCGGCGCTGTTTCTGCTCAGCTTCCTTTTGCCCAAGCGGTAGAACCTTGGGTGGCGGGTAGAGTCATACTCCGCAATAATCCAACGGCGGCAATGTGCAATGACTCCTTGCGCGCCCACCGATAGTGATCAGTTATTTTCGGGGCAAGTCACTTATGTGTAGACTTGCTCGTTTTTTGCGCAAATAGAGAATCGCAGGAATGAAGCCGTTCGCATCCCGTTATCTGCTGCTTGCTGCATTTTCCGCTCTGTTGAGCGCTTGCCAGAGCAAGCCCGTCGAGCAGCCCGCGCCTGTGGCTGCGCCCGATGCCTATCAGCAGCTGGAACAGAATATCGCCAGCAGCGAGTTGGCGACTGCCGAAGATCAACTGGCCGCGCTGCAAAGCAAATCCCCGGACGATCCCCGACTCGAGCAGTACCAGCGTCAGTTGGCCGAGGCGTACCTGAGCCGTAGCCAGATCGTGCTGCAAAAGGGCGACATGAACGCTGCCGCCACCGCGCTCAGCCGCGCCCGTGCCTTGATGCCAAAAGCCCCGGCGCTGACCAGCGGCGTCAACGGTGCCATCGCCCACGCCCGTAAAGCCGAGCTGGAGAAGGCGGAAGCTGATCTGCGGGCTGCCGAAGCCAAGCGCAAGGCGAAAGTAATCGACCCGAGCGCCGAGAGCACGACCATCGAGCTGAAGCTCAGTGACATGAAACAGCTGCGCCGTCAGTTGAGTGACATCGCTGAGGACGTGACAGCCTTCAACTGCGACGTCACCGTGCAGGTGCCGCGCACCGACGACTACCCTTGGCTGGCGACGTTGCTGACAAAGCGTGTCACGAAGATCAACCCGGATTTCGAGTTGCAGATGCAGCGCGAAATCGAGCGGACCGAGCCTGCTAAGATTGTGCTGAAACCCGCTCAGCTCTGATTGTTTTTTGATCAAAAGAAAAGGCGTTGCCCTCGCGGGCAACGCCTTTTTTGTTGCAGCTAGTCCTGCAGATTACGCAGGAATTGCCTTCGCTTTTGGCTCACGAGCCCAGACGCGGTGCTGCTGGATCGCATCGAAAAACGCCTTGAACGAGGCGCTGTCCGAAACGGCCAGCAAGCCGGCATCGGCTTCCAGACGCAGCAGGTCGATCAGTTTCTGTGCATCACCCGCGTAAGCAATGGCTTTGAGGTGCTTGTACGCCTCAAGCACGTAATGCAGTGCCACGCCGTCGCCGCTCAGGGCTTTGATCGAAGCGTCGCCGCCCGGGATGAACACGGCATCGAACGCAACCGATGGCAAACCTTCCATCGAAGCGTCAACGGCCAGGGACGCGCCGCCTGCGGTCTTGACCGGCGCGGAGGTAGGACCCAGCACCTTGGCATGTGCGCCTTCGGCTTCCACCGCCGCTTTCATCGCCGCTACCGCTTTGTCGTCGACGCCATTGGCGACCAGGATGGCAACTTTGCGCGAAGCGATGTCGGCAGGCAGCAGGTTCGCCTGGCTCAGCAGCGGCGACTTGTCGACGCTCAGCTTGCCGTTGCTTTGCGCTTGAACGGTCGCTGCTTTAGGCGCCGGCAAGCCAAGGTTTTCAGCCACACGTTTAGCCAGGGTGAGGTCGATATTCGCGAGAATCTCGTTCACCTGACGTGCGCGGATGTGCTCACGCTCAACCTTGCCCAGCTCGAAGCTGTACGCCGCGATGATGTGCTCTTTCTCGTGCTCGCTCATGCTGTTGAAGAACAACGTGGCCTGGGAGAAGTGATCGCCAAACGAAGTGCTGCGCTCACGCACTTTTTCTGCCGAGACGCGCTCGTGATAAGTCTCGAAGCCACCATCCTGCGGACCCGCAGGGGTTTCTTTCGGCCAGCCGCCGTCGATCGAGTTAGGCTCGTAGGAAGCACGGCCCTTGTCGATGGTGGTGCGGTGTTGCGCATCACGCTGATTGTTGTGGTTCGGCGAGACCGGACGGTTGATCGGGATCTCGTGGAAGTTCGGCCCACCCAGTCGGCTGATCTGCGTATCGGTGTAGGAAAACAGACGACCCTGCAGCAGTGGATCGTTGGAGAAGTCGATACCCGGCACGACGTGGCCTGGGCAGAACGCAACCTGCTCGGTTTCGGCGAAGTAGTTGTCCGGGTTGCGGTTAAGCACCATTTTGCCCAGCGGCGTTACCGGCACCAACTCTTCCGGGATGATCTTGGTCGGGTCCAGAAGGTCGAAGTCGAACTTGTGCTCATCTTCCTCGGCGACAATCTGTACGCCCAGTTCCCATTCCGGGTAGTCGCCCATCTCGATGGACTCCCACAGGTCGCGGCGATGGAAGTCGGTGTCCTTGCCGGCAAGCTTCTGCGCTTCGTCCCACACCAGGGAGCAGGTGCCGTACTTGGGCTTCCAGTGGAATTTGACGAACGAGGACTTACCTTCGGTGTTGATCATGCGGAAGGTGTGGATGCCGAAACCCTGCATCGAGCGCAGGCTTTTCGGGATCGCACGGTCCGACATGGTCCACAGCACCATGTGCGCGGATTCCGGCACCAGGGAAACGAAGTCCCAGAAGGTGTCGTGGGCCGAGCCGCCGGTAGGGATTTCGTTGTGAGGCTCTGGCTTCACGGCATGTACGAAATCGGGAAACTTGATGGCGTCCTGGATGAAGAACACCGGCATGTTGTTGCCGACCAGGTCGTAGTTGCCTTCGCCGGTGTAAAACTTGACCGCGAAACCGCGTACGTCACGGACGGTGTCGCCGGAGCCACGTGGGCCTTGAACCGTGGAAAAGCGTACGAACACCGGAGTTTTCTTGCCCGGGTCACGCAGGAATTCGGCCTTGGACAGCGCCGAATGATTCTCGTAGGTCTGGAAGTAACCGTGGGCCGCCGTACCGCGCGCGTGGACGATGCGCTCCGGAATGCGTTCATGGTCGAAGTGGGTGATCTTCTCGCGCATGATGAAGTCTTCGAGCAGCGAAGGGCCGCGCGATCCGACTTTCAGCGTGTTCTGGTTGTCGGAGATCTTAACGCCCTGATTGGTGCGCAAAGCCTCGCCGGTAGCGTCGGAGCGGAACGTTTCAAGACTTTCGATCTTGGCGTTGGTGTTGCCACGGTCCAGCGTGTCAGTGCCAGCCAGTTCACTGTTGCCGTTGGGGCTAACAGGCGGATTGGTGTTCTTACTCATCAGGCAAAACTCCTCAGTTCGGACGGCTCCTTTTTTAGCCTCCAACGACGTGGAGGCAGCAGAAGCTCGTAGGCGGAAATGCCTGACATGCAGCCAGGCAATATTCAGGCGCTAAGTAAATGACTGACGATGAAATCAGCCGTTCCGTTTGTTTTTCCGATTCTTCGATTTCCATCGCCAGACTGACAGGCGGCCATCCATATGACCATTCGGCAGGTGCAGTGCGAAATAAATGCTAAGAAGGCTGGGCCCAACCCGGATTTCACAGGCTAAAATGCGCGCCCGGTTTACCCAGCCGAAGCCGAAATGGCATCGCTCAGCAGCGTGATGAAGGCCCGAGTCTCCACGCTGATTTTTCAACGCGCCCCACAAGGTTCGCTCCGTGATCGAGTTCCAAAACGTCCACAAAACCTATCGGGTCGCCGACAGGGAAATTCCCGCGCTGCACCCCACCAGCCTGCGCATCGAAAACGGCCAGGTCTTTGGCCTGATCGGCCACTCCGGCGCCGGCAAAAGCACGATGCTGCGCCTGATCAACCGCCTTGAAGCCCCTAGCGGCGGCAAGATTCTGGTCGATGACGTCGATGTCACCGCACTGGACGCCGACGGTCTGCGCGGCTTCCGCCGCCAGGTCGGCATGATCTTCCAGCACTTCAATCTGCTGTCGTCCAAGACGGTGGCCGATAACGTCGCCATGCCGCTGACGCTGGCCGGGGACATGTCCCGCGCGCAGATCGATCAGCGCGTGGCCGAATTGCTCGCCCGCGTGGGTCTTTCCGATCACGCCAAAAAATACCCGGCGCAGTTATCTGGCGGTCAGAAGCAGCGGGTCGGCATCGCCCGCGCGCTGGCGACCAAGCCAAAGATTCTGCTGTGCGACGAGGCCACCAGCGCCCTCGACCCACAAACCACGGCATCGGTGTTGCAGCTGCTGGCCGAGATCAATCGCGAACTGCAGCTGACCATCGTGCTCATCACCCACGAAATGGACGTGATCCGTCGCGTCTGCGATCAGGTAGCGGTCATGGATGCGGGCGTGATCGTCGAACAGGGCGCTGTGGCCGATGTATTTCTGCATCCCAAGCACCCGACCACTCGCCGCTTTGTGCAGGAAGAAGAAGAAGTCGACGAAAACCAGCTGAACAGCGATTTCGCCCATGTTCAGGGCCGTATCGTGCGCCTGACGTTTCAGGGCGACGCGACCTACGCGCCATTGCTGGGAACGGTCGCGCGGGAAACCGGCGTGGACTACAGCATTCTGGCCGGCCGTATCGACCGCATCAAAGACACGCCTTACGGGCAACTGACGCTGGCCATCACCGGTGGTGACATGGACGCCGCGTTCGCCCGCTTCACCGCAGCCGACGTTCACATGGAGGTCCTGCGCTGATGGACACTTTTCTCAACCTGTTTTCCAACGTCGACTGGTACGAAATCTGGCTGGCGACCGGCGACACCCTGATCATGCTTGGTGTCTCGCTTGCCTTCACCGTATTGCTGGGCTTGCCGCTCGGCGTGCTGATGTTCCTGACCTCGCCACGTCAGTTGCTTGAGAACAAGCCGGTCTACACCACCGTCGGCTTGATCGTGAACATGCTGCGAGCGCTGCCGTTCATCATCCTGCTGATCGTGATGATGCCCCTGACGGAAATCATCACCGGCACCTCTCTGGGCATTCTCGGCACGCTGCCGCCATTGATCGCAGGCGCTACGCCGTTCTTCGCGCGCTTGGTGGAAACCGCCCTGCGGGAAGTGGATCGCGGCATCATCGAGGCTACTCAGGCGATGGGCGCCACGACTCGACAGATCGTGATCAAGGCGCTGTTGCCTGAAGCACGCCCCGGCATCCTCGCGGCGATCACCGTGACTGCGATTGCGCTGGTGTCGTTCACGGCCATGGCCGGTGCGGTCGGCGCCGGTGGTCTGGGCGATCTGGCGATTCGCTACGGCTATCAACGCTTCCAGAACGATGTGATGTTTGTGACGGTCGTATTGCTGCTGGTGCTGGTGCAGATCCTGCAAACCGTTGGCGACAGACTGGTCGCGCACTTTTCACACCGTTAACCGAATTCGCCGGTCACTGACCGGCAGGTGCACGCCGCTGCGCGTGCATTTCAGGAGTAGTAGAAATGAAGAAGCTGTTGGCCGTATTCGCTGCTGTGGCGGCCCTGTCCGCCCATGCTGATGAGACCTTGACCGTCGCGGCCTCCGCCGTGCCACACGCCGAGATTCTCGAGTTCGTGAAGCCGATGCTGGCGAAGGAAGGCGTGACGCTGAACGTGAAGGTGTTCAACGATTACATTCAGCCGAACGTGCAGGTCGACCAGAACCGCATGGACGCCAACTTCTTCCAGCACCAGCCATATCTGGATGAGTTCAACAAGGGCAAGGGCACCCATCTGGTGAGCGTGGCCAAGGTTCACATCGAGCCGTTTGGCGCGTACTCGGACAAGCTCAAGAGCCTGGCCGAGCTGCCGGATGGCGCCAATGTCGCCATCCCGAATGACGCCACCAACGAGGGCCGCGCGCTGTTGCTGCTGGTCAAGGCCGGTCTGATTACCCTGAAGGATCCGACCAGCATCACCGCAAAGCCGAGCGACGTGCAGCAGAATCCGAAGAATTTGAAATTCCGCGAGCTCGAAGCCGCGACCCTGCCACGGGTACTGACGCAGGTGGACCTGGCGCTGATCAACACCAACTACGCCCTGACCGCCAAGCTTGATCCGACCAAGGATGCGCTGATCATCGAAGGGTCGGAGTCGCCATACGCGAACATCCTGGTGACCCGCGAAGACAACAAGGATGCCCCGGCCATCCAGAAACTGGTCGCCGCGCTGCACAGCCCGGAAACCAAGGCATTCATCGTTGATAAGTACAAAGGCGCCGTGGTTCCGGCGTTCTGATCGCCACACACCAATGATCTCGGCGCAACGCCGAGATCATCAGTCCTTACTTTCTCTCAACCAGCCCCGGCAACTGCGCCACCAGCTTCTGGCTGTTCAGCGGCGCGCGGATGAAGCCGCGCTGGGTGCCGTCGGGGCCCAGGAGGGCGAGGTTGCCGCTGTGGTCTACCGTATAGCCCGGCTTGCTGGTGTCCGCCGGGATGTACGGGATGCTCACGGCATTCGCCAGCTTCTGCAGCGTATCCACGGGCGCCCGCAGGCCGATGAACTGCTTGTCGAAATAACTCAGGTATTGCTTGAGCTGTTGCGGGGTGTCGCGATCGGGATCGACGCTGACCAGCACGATGCGCAGTTTGTCGACGGCCTCACTGGGCAGCTCGCTTTTGATCTGACGCAACTGGGCGAGGGTGGTCGGACAGATGTCCGGGCAGAAGGTGTAACCGAAGAACAGCACCGTCCATTTGCCCTTCAATTGGCTCAGTGAAAGGGGCTGGTCGTCCTGATCGGTGAGCGAGAGATCCGGCACAGTGCGGCTTTGCGGGAGAAGGATAATGCCTGCGTCGACGAGCGCGGTCTGGTCGCCCTGATCGGGACCGGACAGCACACGGTAGACGGTCAGGCCAAGCACCAGCGCCACGATGGCCACCAGGATGAAAACGGTTTTCTGGGTTCGGGTCATGACTTCAGCACAATGAGTGATCCACGGTCGCGCGATTATGCACATAACCATGAAACTGTTATGACAATTACGTCTTAGCGCCATTTGTGGGCAAGCTAAGGTATGGAATTCCCTATAATGACCGTCTGGTTTCACTGCCTATGGAGCATCCATGAACACCGCCGCATTGCGCGAGCAGATCACCCGAGCTCAGGAACACGAAAACCAATCCGGTCAGCTAGCGCGCCAGTTGGAGTCGCAACTTCCTCATCTGCATCCCTCCATTCACCTGCCTGACGTAGACGCGCGAGGCGTGCTGACGCGTTTCGTCATTGCCTACATCGGTCAGGTGCCGGACTTGCTTGACGCCGCCCATGACGTGGCGTTGCAGGCCGGCATTGAAAGCCAGATCAAGCCGGTCCTGAAAATCGCCGAGCAATTCTTCAGCGCGCCTCCCGCCATCATGGCGGGCCACGAAGGGCTGGACGGTCTGCTGGACGAAGCCTATCTGGCCCACCGGCTGGTGGAAGAAGTGAATGATCTGTACATCAAGCATTTCGGCCAGCCGCTGATCCCGATGAACACCACGGTGGCCAGCGTCATCGCCCACCAACTGATCGGCGAATCGTTTGCCAATCAGCTGGACGAAGTGGTGCATCACGCCATCGACGAAATGCTCAATGACGACAGCTTCTCGCTGGAATCGGTGGAAGCCTACCGCGAGCGCCTCGCCAGCCCGGACACCGATGCGGCGTGGAAACGCTGGCCCAGCCTGTCACGTCAGTTGGGCGTAGGGCTGGAACTGGAGCGCGGGAAAGACTGACCCCGCACCCCCCTTTACCCGCCTCAGTGCAACGCTGCCCCTCCGATCGACGTGCGGATCCGCCCTTCCACGCGACGTTTGAGCAGCCGTTGCTCCAGCAGCAAACGCGAGCCCTGCGCGGCATTGGCACGGCCCCATTCCTCCAGCAGCTCCAGGCAGGAATGGTCGATATACCTCAGGTTGCCCAGCGGCACATGCAGCGTAGTGCCAGGCGGCACGGTTTCCAGAGTCTGCGTCAGCGCCGGCACCTTGAGGAACGTGGCAGAACCATTGAGGCGCAGCTCCATCTCGCCCTCGGCCGGCAGGTCGACCAGATTGATCTTCAGGCGCGATGCGCTCAGCGCCAGCTTCACCAGGGTCAGGCCAAAGCCGATCAACACGCCCGTCAGCAAGTCGGTCAGGACAATCGCACTGGCGGTCGCGCCATAGATGAACATTGGCATGCGGCCATAACGCCCCAGCCCCTTGAGCGCCTGAATATTTACCAGCTTCACGCCGGTGTAGACCAGCACGCCGGCCAGGCTGGCCACAGGAATGCTCTGCAACACGCTGGACAGCAACAGTACGAACGCCAGCAGCCACAGACCGTGGAACATCGCCGACAGCCGCGTCTTCGCACCCGCCTGCACGTTGGCCGAACTGCGCACGATCACGCCCGTCATCGGCAGCGCGCCGACCAGACCGCACAACATGTTACCTACGCCTTGGGCGCTGAGCTCTTTGTCGAAGTCCGAACGCTGGCCGTCGTGCATGCGATCCACCGCCGCTGCTGACAATAGGGTTTCAGCGCTGGCAATGAAGGCCACGGCAATGGCCGCGATCAGGATGGCAGGGTCCGCCAGGTTCAGCAGGTCTGCAGGGCGCAGCCAGTCGATGGCCTCGGCAAGGTTCGCCGGGACCTCGACGCGCTTAACCTGCAAGCTCATCACCAGACTCACCACCGTTGCGATACCGACGCCAAGCAACGCGCCTGGCACGAACCGCAGTGCATGGGGCCGACGCTTTTCCCACAGCCACATGACGGCGATGGTGCCCAGCCCGAGAAGACCGGCCTGCATGGCACTGCCCATCCCCATCGCACCGATAACGGTCTGCGGGAACGCCACCAGATTGTCCAGCCCGGAAGGCTTGGGCCCGCTGTCGAACATGACGTGGACCTGGGAAAGCACGATCAGTACGCCGATGCCCGCCAGCATGCCGTACACCACCGCCGGCGCCGTGACGCGAAACCAGCAGCCGAGCTTCAAGCGACCGGCCAGCAACTGCAGCGCACCGGCGAGCAGCAAAATCGGCCCGAGCATGGCCATGCCGTGTTCACGGACCAGCTCGAACACCAGCACCGCCAGACCTGCCGCCGGGCCGCTGACCTGAAGCGGCGAACCTGCCAGCCAGCCCACCACCAGACCGCCGATGATGCCGGTGATCAAACCCTTGGACGGCGGCATGCCGGACGCAATGGCGATCCCCATGCACAGCGGCAGGGCCACCAGAAAAACCACCACGGAAGCCAGCAGCTCCCGTGGTAACAACGCTTTCAGATCAGTAGTAGCCATGACGACTCTCCGGAATTCAGACGTGACAACGCCCGGCGGCACGCGCTGAACGCGGCCGCTACGAGCTTGTATGAGGGTGGAAGCGTCAGGGCCGACGCCGCTGCACTCAGGCGCAGCGGGTCAGCCAGCGATCAATATCGACCGCGAGGGATCGACGCCATCGGCACCGGATGGTCGCCATCCAACGGCAGGAAGCAGTCCTGCTCGGCATCGTAGGCGCGGATTTCGCTGGTCTCGATGTCGTAGACCCAGCCATGGATGAACAACTGACCGCTGGCCAGTTTGGACGCCACGGAAGGGTGCGTACGCAGGTGTTGCAGCTGCGCAATGACGTTTTCTTCGGTGAGCACGTGCATGGTTTCGTGCTCGCCGGTGCAGTTGCAGTTGTCCTGCACAACGGTCTTGGCGACCTCGGCATGGCGCAGCCAGGCTTTGACCGTCGGCATCTTTTCCAGGGTGTCGGGGTTGAGAACGGCGCGCATCGCCCCGCAATCGGAGTGGCCGCAAACGATGATGTGCTGGACGCCAAGGGCCAGGACGGCATATTCAATAGCCGTTGAAACGCCGCCATTCATAGGCCCATAAGGCGGAACGACGTTGCCCACGTTACGGGTGACGAACAGGTCGCCCGGCGAGCTTTGCGTGATGAGTTCCGGGACGATGCGCGAGTCGGCGCAGGTGATGAACATGGCCCGGGGATGTTGGGCGGTGGCGAGTTTCTTGAACAGTTCTTCCTGCTGAGGGAAGACGTCATGGCGGAAATGCTTGAAGCCATCAACAATTTGCTTCAGCGCCATTTCGGCGGTTTCCACCTGAGGCGTTACGCCTGTCGTCGCAGCCTTGGGCTGCTTATCCTGGTCACTCATGTTTCATCCTCTCTGACGGATTTAAGTGGATTTTCCGGCGAATCCTGTGGATGACCCACTTTTTTCTGGTCTTCTTGCGTTAATTTTCCTACAAGACCAATCGGTCACTTCCGACTCACCTTAACGACGCAAACTTAATTGAAACTGAATGCGTGGCTCTAGATCGGGGCTCTTGCGTTAGAAAATCTAAAGCGCAAGCGTCTGTCGTGGCGCAACACCCTTAAGACGTCGCTCAAGTCACAACAGCGACATCTGACCGCCAGGCGGGCAAAACGCGGTGCAGTCCAGCTGAAAACTTTCCCGCCGGTTCAAGCCGTGCTTCTTGATCGCGAGGCTGTAACGCTGGGCCAGCAGTTCAGCGAATACCCCCTCACCGCGCATTCGCGAGCCAAAGCGGCTGTCGTACACCTCCCCGCCGCGGCTCTGCCGTACCAGACTCATTACATGCTCGGCCCTCTGCGGATAATGCGCCTGGAGCCACTCTTCGAACAACGGGGCGACCTCCAGCGGCAGACGCAGCATCACGTAGCTCGCACTCAACGCGCCGGCGGCCTTGGCCTCGGCCATCAGCTTCTCCAGCTCCATGTCATTGATCATTGGAATCATCGGCGCCAGCAAAACGCCCACCGGCACACCGGCATCACGCAGAACCTTGATCGCCCGCAGCCTGGCCTTGGGCGCGGCAGCCCTGGGTTCAAGGATGCGCTTGAGCTCATCGTCCAGCGTCGTCAGGCTGATGAACACCGACACCAGCCGCAGCTTCGCCAGCTCGGCCAGCAGGTCCAGATCTCGAAGAATGAGCGAGCCTTTGGTGATGATCGTCACCGGATGGCGATAGCGCAGCAGCACCTCAAGCGTCGCCCGGCTCAGTTTGTATTCGCGCTCGATGGGCTGATAGGGATCGGTGTTTGCCCCAAGGGTGATCGGCGCGACACTGTAGCCGGGCTTGGACAGTTGCTGTTCCAGAAGAGCGGCGGCGTTGGTTTTGGCGATTAATTTGGTCTCGAAGTCCAGCCCCGGCGACATGTCCCAATAGGCGTGGCTCGGCCGGGCGTAACAATAAATGCAGCCGTGCTCGCATCCCCGGTACGGATTGATCGAGCGGTCGAAGGGAATGTCGGGCGACGAGTTGCGCGCGATGATGCTCTTGGCGGTTTCCAGCGTGACGGTGGTGCCCTGGGTCAGCGGCACTTCCTGATACCAGCCGTCGTCTTCGGCCACGGATCGGCTGGGCGCAAAGCGGTTATGCGGATTGGTCGCGGTGCCGCGCCCGCGTGGGGGGAAATGAATGGACATGACGGCTCCTTGATAACTGGTTATGCATACAGTATCGCGAAACACTAACGTCCTTCACGCGCGGCCCCGGAAAAACACCCCGGCGCCGATCAATGGCTTTCACCAACTTTTGACACGCGCCTCACAGCGCCTTGACCCTGCGCAGCGAAAACTTGGCCATCGATAAATGGCTGGTTTCCACGGTACGTCTTCCATGCGCCTTCGCCCGCTCGCTGCTCAACTCCTCCTGCTGCTGGTCGTGTCATCTGCCTCTCTCGCTCAAGCCGAGGATGTTTCACCGGCGCAATCGTCACGCCCGGCGCAGTGGGCGCAACTCGTCGACCCGCACTACAACCTCTACCAGATCACGCCGACGCTTTACCGCAGTCGCCAGCCGGACGCCGCAGCACAGCCGCTGCTGAAGCGGCTTGGCGTGCACACGGTGATCAATTTCCTCAAGGAAAGTGACAGCAAATGGCTGTCTGACGCCTCCGTTGTGCAAGTGCAGATTCCGTTGCAGGTGGTGCACATTGACGATGCCGATGTTATCGAGAGTCTGCGCGCCATCCAGGCGGCCCAGCAAAACGGACCGGTGCTGATCCACTGCAAGCACGGCCTGGACCGGACCGGTCTGGTGGCGGCGATGTACCGCATCGTCGCTCAGGGCTGGAGCAAACAGGCGGCGCTGGATGAGATGGAGCATGGCGGTTACGGCGACGAAGACAGCCTCAAGCGCGGGATTGCCTACATCAACAACGTCGATGTGGCGGCGCTGAAGTCGGCGATGGACACGGGTGCATGCAGCACCAGCATGTTCGCCCGATGCTCGGTCAAGGGCTGGTTCGAGAAAACCGATGGGGTGGGAGTGCAGACGATCCTGTGGCGGTTGTGAAGCCGGACAGTTTCCACATTGTGTGGCTGGCGTTAGCAGGCATTTTGTAGGAACGGCTTTAGCCGGGGAGACGTCGCGCATCACACCGCAAAATTGAGGGTGTTCGCACCGGCCTCTTCCCAGCTAAAGCCGGTCCACTGAAATGCAGCGATATCAGCTTGGATCAACCGGCTTCTTCAGCTTCGGATTGGGGAAGAACTGCACGCCCTGCACCTTGGGATCGGCCGGCTTTACCACAGGCTTGTTCACCCGCGTGCCAAGTTCTGTCGGGATCGATTGCCCCTGCGCATTGAGGGTGTCGGAATAACCACAGTGCACGCACTCACGGTGCGGCACGTCGTCTTCGTTCCACATCATCAACTTGTCAGGCTCGCTGCACGCCGGGCAAACCGCCCCGGCGATGAAGCGCTTCTTGGTAATCACCCGTGGTGTCTGGGTCATGCTGCCGCTTCCTCACTCAAGCCCGAATGGCGCAAGAGTGCGTCAATCGAAGGCTCGCGTCCGCGGAAGTCGACGAACAGCACCATCGGCGCCTGTGACCCGCCCCGCGCCAGAATGGCTTCACGGAACGCCCGGCCGGTCTGCTCGTTGAACACGCCTTCTTCCTCGAACTTCGAGAATGCATCGGCAGACAGCACTTCGGCCCATTTGTAGCTGTAGTAGCCCGCCGCGTAACCGCCGGCAAAGATGTGGGCAAAGCTGTTCGGGAAGCGGTTGTACGCAGGCGGACGCATCACCGACACCTCGTCACGCACGCCTTCCAGCACTTGCAGCGTGGTGCGGCCGTCGCCGTGGGTGGCGTGCAGTTCGAAGTCGAACAGCGAGAATTCCAGCTGGCGGACCATCATCAGGCCGGACTGGAAGTTTTTCGCCGCGAGCATTTTCTCCAACAGGTCCTGAGGCAGCGGCTCACCGGTCTCGTAATGGCCGGAGATCAGCGCGAGGCCTTCCGGCTCCCAGCACCAGTTTTCCATGAACTGGCTCGGCAGCTCGACCGCATCCCACGCTACGCCATTGATGCCCGACGCGCCCGCGTGTTCGACGCGGGTCAGCAGGTGATGCAGGCCATGACCAAATTCGTGGAACAGGGTGGTGACTTCATCGTGGGTGAGCAGCGCCGGCTTGCCGCTGACCGCCGGGGTGAAGTTACAGACCAGATTGGCCACCGGGCTTTGCAACGTGCCTTCAGCGGTGCGACGACGATCGCGGGCGCCGTCCATCCACGCACCGCCACGCTTGTTGGCGCGGGCGTAGAGATCAAAGAAGAAGCGCCCGACGTGCTGGCCGTTTTCCTTGATTTCGAACAGGCGGACGTCCGGGTGCCAAGTGTCGAAGCCCTTCTGCTCGGCGATTTCGATGCCGTACAGTTTTTGTACGATCGCGAACAGGCCGGTCAGCACTTTGTCGACCGGGAAGTAGGCGCGCAGGGCTTCCTGGGAAACGCTGTAGCGCTGTTCGCGCAGCTTCTCGCCGTAGAAACCGCTGTCCCAGCTTTGCAGGTCCGGGCAGCCTTGTTCGGCAGCATAGGCTTTCAGCTGCTGCAGATCCTGAACAGCAAACGGCTTGCTGCGCTTGGCCAGATCACGCAGGAAGCTGAGGACCTGATCGCTGGACTCGGCCATTTTGGTGGCCAGGCTCAGCTCGGAGAAGCTGGCGAAACCCAGCAGCTTGGCCAGTTCCTGACGCAGATCGAGAATCTGCTCCATGATCGGGCCGTTGTCGTTTTTGCCAGCGTTCGGGCCCTGGTCAGACGCGCGGGTGCAGTACGCGGCGTAGACTTCTTCGCGCAGCGCGCGGTCTTCGGCGTAAGTCATGACGGCGTAGTAGCTCGGGAACTCGAGCGTGATCAGGTAGCCTTCGAGATCTTTCGCCTGGGCAGCGGCGGCCATTTGCGCCTTGGCCGAATCGGTCAGGCCGGTGAGGGCAGCTTCGTCAGTGACGTGCTTGCTCCAGGCTTGGGTCGCGTCGAGCAGTTGGTTAGAGAACTGGCTGCCCAGCTCGGACAGCTTGCTCTGCACCTCGGCATAGCGTTTTTGCTGTTCTGGCGGCAGGTCGATGCCCGACAGGCGGAAATCACGCAGCGATTGTTCAAGAATGGTCTTCTGGGCGACGTCGAAATTGGCCGCTTCCGGGCTGTTGGCCAAGGCTTCGAAGGCCTGGAACAGTTCGCGGTTCTGACCCATCTCGGTCGAATAGGCGCTCAGTGCCGGCAGGCAAGACTCATAGGCCTCGCGCAGTTCCGGGCTGTTGCACACGGCGTTCAGGTGGCTGACCGGGCTCCAGGCGGCGCCCAGGCGATCATTGAGTTCGTCCATCGCCAGCACAAGGCCAGCCCATGTAGGCTGCGAACCTTGCTTGGCGAGGATGTCGGCAATCGCGGCGCGGTTGTCGGCGAGAATCTGTTCGATGGCAGGTTTTACATGCTCGGCGCGAATCGCCGAGAAAGGTGGCAGGTCGTAGGATTGCAACAGAGGGTTGTTCGCGCTCACGGTTTGGCACCTTGGCTAAAAGAAACACCCACGCATCTTAATTACAATCGGCGTCGGCCGCAGCTATCGGCGCCAGAGAAGGAGCCTATCGTGGCCATTCGCACGTTCCAGCAGCACACCCCAACCCTTGGCGAGCGGGCGTTTGTCGACCATTCGGCGGTTGTGATCGGCGATGTCAAAATCGGCGTCGACAGTTCGGTCTGGCCGCTGACCGTCATCCGTGGCGACATGCACCGCATCCGCATCGGCGCGCGCACCAGCGTGCAGGACGGCAGCGTGCTGCACATCACCCACGCCGGGCCGTTCAACCCGGACGGTTTTCCGCTGTTGATCGGCGACGAAGTGACCATCGGCCATAAAGTCATGCTGCACGGCTGCACCGTCGGCAATCGCATCCTGATCGGCATGGGCACCACGATCATGGACGGTGCGGTGGTGGAGGACGAGGTGATCATTGGCGCGGGCAGTCTGGTCCCGCCCGGCAAACGCCTTGAGAGCGGGTTCCTCTACGTCGGGCGTCCAGTGAAACAGATGCGTCCGCTGACCGAGAAAGAGGTCGCCTTCTTCCCCTACAGCGCGACCAATTACGTAAAGCTGAAAGACCAGCATCTGGCCGAAGGCTTCGACAAACCCTGCTGAGAGCACCCATGCATTACCAAAATATTCTGTTCGACCTGGACGGCACCCTGACCGATCCGCGCGAAGGCATCACCCGGTCCATCCAGTTTGCCTTGAGCAAGCTGGGCATCGACGAACCCGACATCACCCGGCTTGAGCACTTCATTGGCCCGCCGCTGTTGCAGCAATTCATGCGCGCCTACGACTTCGACGAAGCGAAGGCCTGGGAGGCCGTGGGCTTTTACCGCGAGCGCTTCAAGGTGACGGGCCTTTACGAGAATCTGGTGTTTGATGGCGTGTTCGAATTGCTGGACATGCTCTCGGATCAGGGCCGGACGCTGTTCATCGCGACGTCAAAACCCTGGGTGTTCGCCCATGAAATAGCCCGGCATTTCGATTTCGCGCGCCATTTCAAGCTGATCTACGGCAGCGAGCTGGACGGTACCCGCACTGACAAGGTTGAGCTGATTCGGCATTTGCTGGATGAAGAGCAGCTCGACCCGAAACAGACGCTGATGATCGGCGACCGCAAACACGATTTGATTGGCGGCAAGCGCAACGGGTTGGATGTGGTAGCGGTGGGTTACGGGTTTGGCAGTCGCGAAGAGCTGGAGGCCGAGGCGCCGACCTATCATTTTGATTCGGTGAGCGCGCTGCATAAGGCGTTTCTCAAAAGCTGAGAGCACTCAATCAGGCAAGCGATGATCGTTCCCACGCAGAACGGGGGAACGATCATGCCGCTTAGGCTTTTTGGGCCAGCCGCTGCAGCGCCGCCTTGCGTTCATCCTTGGGCAGTCCGCCCAGCTTTTCCACCGCCGAATAGAATGCGGGCCAATCGCCGTTCACCTGCCTGAACAACGCTTCAAACGCCGGTACCCACTGATCGTACAGACCAATGGGCAGCAGGCGTGCGTTGTTCATCGGTGCATACACCCAGCCGTCAAAGCGCTTGTCGCCGCCCCACTGACTGTCGCGCAGCTGCCGATACTCGCTACGCAGACGCTCGAACTCAGCGGCCTTGCGTTCGCGCATCACCTGCGGACTCAGCGGCTCGGCGTACAGCGCCTTCAGCCGATCCCGGGTGTCGAGCGCCAACTGTGTGAGTTGATCGCGTCGCCGCGCTTCCGAAGACCCGCCGTCCGCAGGCAAACCCCGCGCCGCGCGCCACTGACGTGTGCCTTCCTGCTCCACGAAACTGGCGTAGGACTCGTTGAACTCGCTGTCGTCCTTCACGTAAAACCGCTGGTGCGCCAACTCATGAAAGATCAGCGTGGCCAGACGCTCATCGCCCCAGTTCATCATCGAGCTGATAATCGGATCATCGAACCAGCCGAGCGTTGAGTACGCTTCCACGCCGCTGACATACACGTCTTTACCCTCCAGCTTCTGAACAGCCGCATCCCCCCGCGCGGCGCCCTGGGTGTAGTAGCCGCGGTAGGCCACGCACCCGGCGATGGGGAAGCAATGGGTGACAGGATCAAGGGAAAATTCGCCGGTCGCGAATACGTTCCAGACGACATACGGGCGATGGATATCGGCGTAAAGGCGGTAGCTGCGGTTATCCGGCAGATGCAGATGCTCGGTCGCAAAGGCACGGGCCTGCTGAGATGTGCGCAGATGATCGCGCAGCGTAGGGTCGCGATTGGGGTCAGCGATGACGTCGGCAACCGGTTCGCGCGCTCGCAACAGGGCCATTTGGCCGCTGGCCAGTTGCGAGTAATAGGAAAGACTGGAGCAGCCGCCGAGGAGTAAAGTCGCCAGCACCGGCAGGCCGCGATGCAGCCAGGCCTTTTTTGATCGAATCATGCAGCAGCCTTAACGTCGATATTCATGAAGTGCAAACATCAGCGTTATGCCGGACAGCCTGCCTCTGACGCAACCATCATCGCCACTTGTCCTGCTGCGGAGTTCATCATGCGCTTGCCTCTGTCCCTCGTTGCCCTGAGTCTTCTGGCCGGATGCGCGGGGCCGCTGCCTGCGGTTGATCCCCAGCAGGCGTGGGTCGATCTGCATACCTTTACCGGCAAGACCCTGATGGCGGACAAGCTGGACGGCGTGCGCACCTACGACGGACGCTTCTTTCAGGTGACGCCCGGCAAGCACAAGCTCGAAGTACGTTACGACTATGACTACGCGCCCGGCGCCATGGGCCTGTCGATGGACATCTACAACGAGCGAACCTGCTACGTAACGATCAACTACGACCGCTTCGAAGCCGGCCACCGCTATCGTCTCGACGTGCGCAATATTACCAACAGCATCGACGCACAGTTGCGGGACGAGCAACGCAACGTGCTCGCGGAGGAGGGGGACATTTTCTGTATTCCGTGACGCGTTATCTCGGCCTCGCCACCCACACAAGATGGCTTACACACAGCCTACGAACTACTTCAGCTCACGCCCGGACTAGCGACCGTTATTCTGGTAGATGATTTTTTTCGTGTCGTTTTCGCAAGTACCGACGACCATGCTCTGGTCGGTGACATCTTTATTGGCCACGATCTCCAACGTGTATGAGCTGACGCTCTGAGCCTGGATCTTCGTTTCGATTTCGGCTTTAAGCTCTTCACACGGCTTGGGCGCAGCGAAGGCACTGGTGGTCAGAGCACCAAGAATCAGGATTGCGGCGATACGTTTCATATTCGACTCCTTCGGCACCGTGCGATACGCATCGGCCTAGCATGTGACCGTGGGGGCGCACGCCGGTTCTGGCGCGTCCATAACGAAGATGGCCCGCAATTGCGGGCCATCGAGTGCAACAGTAACGCGAATCAGCTCACCAGCGTGGCATCGAGCGTGATCTTGGCGTTGAGCACTTTCGAAACCGGGCAGCCTTCCTTCGCATCGTTGGTCAGTTTCTCGAACTGCTCCTGAGTTGCGCCAGGGATTTTGGCTTTCAGTGTCAGGTGCACGGCAGTGATCGCGAAGCCGCCATCAACTTGATCCAGGGTGACGTCAGCGGTGGTGTCGATGCTGTCAGCTTTCAGATTCGCATTGCCAAGGATCATCGACAGTGCCATCGAGAAGCAGCCAGCGTGGGCTGCGCCGATCAGTTCTTCCGGGTTGGTGCCCTTGCCGCCTTCGAAGCGGGCCTTGAAGCCGTACGGCGCTTCGCGCAGGACGCCGGTTTCAGTAGAGATGCTGCCGATACCCGACTTCAGGTCACCTTCCCAGTGGGCGGATGCTTTCTTGACGATGCTCATGGTGTCTCCTCATGAAAAGTGCGATTTCGCCCGCACGCGGACCAAAGTTCTGAGGAGTGTAGGCGGGACTTAGTTCAACGCTTATGCCCCATGTGCTTTTTTGCGGACGGGCGCAACGTTAAATCCGACCAAATTAGTAGGAAATTTCGCCTTACCCATTGCAACTCTGAAATCCGCCCTTATCCTATGGCTTAACGCAAATATTTAGTCTTAATGCCGGTTTGCTCGCGTGATGTCCCCGACGGATGCGCCGATTCAAGCCTCAAGAGGATCAACAACGGCCTATGAAACGATTAGCTGATGTGAAGATTTCGACGCTCGATCTGGTGCCCGTCCGCGAAGACAAAGGCCCGGCGGAATCGCTGCGTAATGCGCTGGACCTGGCGCAACACGTCGAGAAATGGGGCTACAACCGTTTCTGGGTGGCCGAGCACCACAACATGGACGGCATCGCCAGTTCGGCAACTTCTGTTCTGCTGGCCTATCTGGCCGGCGGCACGTCGACCATTCGGGTCGGGTCGGGCGGGATCATGCTGCCCAACCACGCGCCGCTGGTAATCGCCGAGCAGTTCGGCACGCTGGAAAGCTTGTTTCCGGGGCGGATCGACCTCGGTCTTGGCCGCGCGCCGGGTTCCGATCAGATGACGGCCCGCGCCCTGCGTCGCGAGCGCTCAGGCAGTGCCGATGATTTCCCGGATGACGTGACCGAACTGGTCAACTACCTCGGGCCGCGTCAGCCCCATCAGCGCGTTCTCGCTGTGCCCGGCACCAATACCAATGTGCCGATCTGGTTGCTGGGTTCGAGCCTGTTCAGTGCTCAACTGGCCGGTGAGCGGGGGCTGCCCTATGCATTCGCGTCGCACTTCGCGCCACGCTTCATGCACGAAGCGATTCGGGTCTACCGCAGTCACTTCAAACCTTCGGACGTCCTCGACAAGCCCTACGTGATGCTCGGCGTCCCGTTGGCCGCCGCAGAGACAGACGAGCGAGCTGAATACCTGGTGACGTCGGTGTACCAACGCATCCTGAGCCTGATGCGTGGGCAGAGTCTGATGCAGAAGCCGCCCGTCGAGAGCATGAATGGTTTGTGGCTGCCCCATGAACGTGATGCGGTGATGGATTTCCTGGGGCTGGCGGTCGTCGGCGGTCCGGAGAAGATTCGTGCGAAGCTGGATGTGCTGCTTGAGCAGACCGACGCAGATGAGCTGATCTTCACCTGTGACATGTACGAACATGCCGATCGCCTACGCTCTTACGAGATCTTGGCGCAAGCGGCGAGGGGCTGAGTCACGGCCTTTCGCTGAAACCTGTCCTGCCATAAACAAAAAAACCGACGCCATATGCGCCGGTTTTTTTGTATCAGCGGGCCGAGATCAGCCGCGCTTGTAAACGATTTCCTTGTTGCCGCCTTCGCAGGTGCCAACAACCTTACCGTCCGCCGAGCTGCCTTTTTCTACAGCTTCCAGCGTGTAGGAGGCGACGCCCTTGGCTTTGATCTTCGCGTCGATGTCGGATTTCACGTCATCGCACGATTTACCAGCGGCCATCGTAGTGCCCGCAATGCTCAACAAGCCTATGGCCAACAGAACTTTTTTCATCGGTACATCCCCTCGTCAGGCGCATTTTCGGATCAACAAGGCCGCTCCAATCGGGGCGGCCTGACTACATGAACCAGCGTCATGAACCTTGGAAAAAGTCACGACTGCGCGGTATGTATAGCGAAGGTTGTGGCACTCGGCCACTCTAAAAGTTCAGCGACTCAGCTGTTGTCGATGCGGAAGCCAACCTTGATGGTCACCTGGAAGTGACCGACTTTGCCGTCTTCGATGTGGCCGCGGGTTTCCAGCACTTCGAACCATTCCATGAGCTTCACGGACTTGGCAGCCTGGGCAATAGCGTTCTGGATCGCGTCGTCGGTGCTCACGGTCGATGACCCGACCAGCTCCAGCATTTTGTAGGTGTGATGATCAGACATGGCAGTTCTCCTGAAAGGTGTTGCGCGGTGGCAGCGCCGCAGTGATTGTGTTCACTATCTCTGTGCCGAAATGCGGCCTAAAAGTTCAGAAGAAACGGCACTTCGCATTACGCACTGCACTTTCTCGAAACCCTGTAGTCGGAAACAACACACGCCACTCATCACAGCAGGAGAGTCAAATCATGGCATTCACGTCATCCCGTAAAGCGTCGTTGCAAAGCATGGAAGCCGAGATCGAGAGTCTGCTCAAGTCGCTGGAAGGCTTGAAGTCCGACGCTTCCGACGAGTCGCGCAAGACTCTGAAAAACCTGAAAGCCAACGCTGAAAGCGCGCTGAGCCATTCGCGCAGCCTGTTGAGCGATGTCTACGAAGACGTCAAAGTCAAAACTCGCGAAACCAGCGTTGCGACCCGTGACTACGCCCAAGAGCACCCTTGGACTACCGCAGGCGTCGCCGTTGGCGCAATCGGCCTGCTGGCAGCTTACCTGCTGTGCAAGCGCGGCTGATCAAGCCTGCCCTGATCGCTCGAGTTCCTGCTTGAGCCATCGAGCCAGGTGCTGAGCGCGCCCATCCGCGGCGCGCTTTGGTACCCATAACGCCAGCTGCGCCGGGGTTTCACTGAAACCCCATGGCGCGGCCAGGCGTCCGGCTTTCAAGTCGTCAGCCACCAACGGCTCCGGCGCGATCGCCACGCCAAGCCCTGCAACAGCCGCCTCCAGTAAATAATACAAATGCTCGAAATCCTGTCCGTAGCTCAGCGCGTTGGGCTCGATGCCGTTTTGCGTCGCCCATGCCGGCCAGGCTTGCAGCCGCGATATGGTCTGCAGCAATGGCTCGCCCAACAGCGCATGGACCGGGGCGTGTCGCAGCTCGTCGAACCGCGCGAATCGTGGACTCATCACCGGCCCAATGCGCTCGCTGGCAAGCTCGAAGACCTGCATGTCCGTAGGCCATGGCGGTTCGGCGAATATCAGCAGTGCATCCAGCCCGGGACGTCGCGGGTCAAGATCGCCTTCTCCTGCGGAGAGGTGCAGGCGCAGGTCGGGGAGGTCAGCATTCAGGCGCCCCAGCCTTGGAATGAACCAGCGTGCCAATAGGCTTCCAGAGCAGCCCAATACGAACGGCGCATTCGCGCTGCCCTGGCTAAGCTCAGCACAGACACCGCGCAGACGATCAAATGCTTCGGCACTCGCATCCCGCAACCGAATGCCTGCATCTGTGAGTTTCAGGCCACGTCCATCTTTGCTGAACAGGCTCACACCCAAGTGTTCCTCCAGCACTTTCAGCTGGCGACTCACGGCACCATGGGTCACGTGCAATTGCTCAGCAGCCTGACTGACACTGTTCAGCCGGGCGGTGGCTTCAAAAGCACGCAATGCGTTGAGGGGCGGAAGGTCTCGGCTCATGGGATGTGTGAGTTTTCCTGACAGGTTGCCCCGATCTTATCGGTTTTCATCGTCGCTGGCGCTGGTTAGAGTGTGATCACTGCCTGACGGCTAACTCTATTCGTATCTCCGGAGGTCCACATGACCCAGACCCAAACTGCATACCGCCAAGGCCCGGACGACCGTGGCATGTTCGGTGCCTTCGGCGGCCGTTATGTCGCTGAAACCTTGATGCCGCTGATCCTTGATCTGAACCGCGAGTACGAAATCGCGAAGAATGATCCTTCGTTCCTGAAAGATCTGGAGTACTTCCAGCGCGATTACGTGGGTCGTCCAAACCCGCTGTATTTCGCCGAGCGCCTGACCGAGCATTGTGGCGGCGCCAAGATTTACCTGAAGCGCGAAGAGCTCAACCATACCGGCGCGCACAAAATCAATAACTGTATCGGCCAGATCCTGCTGGCGCGGCGCATGGGCAAAAAGCGCATCATCGCCGAGACCGGCGCCGGCATGCACGGCGTTGCCACCGCTACCGTGGCGGCACGCTTTGGCCTGGAGTGCGTCATCTACATGGGCACCACTGACATCGAGCGTCAGCAAGCCAACGTGTTCCGCATGAAGCTGTTGGGCGCCACGATCATTCCGGTGGTCGCTGGTACTGGCACGCTGAAGGACGCCATGAACGAGGCACTGCGTGACTGGGTTACCAACGTCGACAGCACCTTCTACCTGATCGGCACCGTCGCAGGTCCGCACCCTTACCCTGCAATGGTTCGTGACTTCCAGTCCGTGATCGGCAAGGAAACCCGCGTTCAGATGCAAGAGCACGAAGGCCGTCTGCCGGACAGTCTGGTGGCGTGCATCGGCGGTGGCTCGAACGCAATGGGACTGTTTCATCCGTTTCTGGATGACACGAGTGTGCGCATCATCGGTGTCGAAGCGGCCGGCCACGGCATCGAGACCGGCAAGCACGCCGCCAGCCTGAACGGCGGCGTTCCGGGCGTACTGCACGGCAACCGCACCTTCCTGTTGCAGGACAACGACGGTCAGATTATCGACGCCCACTCGATTTCAGCCGGCCTCGACTACCCAGGCATTGGCCCTGAGCACGCTTGGTTGCATGACATCGGTCGCGTCGAATACACCTCGGTCACCGACGATGAAGCACTGGCTGCGTTCCACCAGTGCTGCCGCCTCGAAGGCATCATCCCGGCGCTGGAAACCGCCCACGCCCTGGCTGAAGTGTTCAAACGCGCTCCAAACCTGCCGAAGGATCACCTGATGGTGGTCAACCTGTCCGGTCGTGGCGACAAGGACATGCAAACCGTAATGCACCACCTGGATCTGTCCCAGCAGGAGAAACACTGATGAGCCGCCTGCAAACGCGTTTTGCTGAACTGAAAGAACAAAACCGCGCAGCCCTGGTGACGTTCATCACGGCAGGCGACCCCGGCTACGACACCTCGCTGGCGATCCTCAAGGGATTGCCGAAGGCAGGTGCCGATGTAATCGAGCTGGGTATGCCGTTCACTGACCCGATGGCCGACGGCCCGGCAATTCAGCTGGCCAACATTCGCGCGCTTAACGCCAAGCAAAACTTGGCGAAGACGCTGCAGATGGTTCGCGAATTCCGTGAAGAAGACAGCGTCACGCCGCTGGTGCTGATGGGTTACTACAATCCCATCCACAACTACGGCATCGAGCGCTTCATCTCCGAAGCTCATTCGTCGGGCGTCGACGGACTGATCGTGGTGGACCTGCCGCCGGAGCACAACGCCGAGTTGTGCGACCCAGCGCAGGACGCAGGTCTGGACTTCATCCGCCTGACCACGCCGACCACTGATGACGTTCGTTTACCGACCGTGCTCAACGGCAGCTCCGGTTTCGTTTACTACGTGTCGGTGGCGGGCGTGACAGGCGCGGGCTCTGCAACGATTGATCACGTTAAGGACGCAGTGCAACGCCTTCGCCGCCATACCGATCTGCCAATCAGTGTCGGCTTCGGTATTCGCACAGCTGAACAAGCGGCCGCCATTGCGCGCGTGGCCGACGGTGTCGTCGTCGGTTCGGCACTGATCGATCAGATCGCCAACGCGTCTTCGCCGGAACATGCGGTCAGCGGCGTGCTGGGTTTGTGCGCGCAGTTGTCCCAAGGCGTGCGTAAAGCCCGCGTAGCCGAAGGTAAAGTTTCTGATACAGAGGAATCTCGGTCTCTGGCAGCACACTAAGCCGTACAGCGAAGGGGTTCAGGACCACGTCCTGAACCCCTTTTTGCTGCCCGTATTTGCTCAGGAGCGCGCTACATGAAAGTCTCGAATCGTTTGATCGCCGGGTTGGGCGTGTTGATGCTCAGCGCCAGCGCGCTGGTTCAGGCTGCACCACCGGATCAACGCGGGGGCGATGACAACGGCCCGGGCCAGCATCAGGATCACGGCCAACCCAATGGTCCGCAAGGCGGTCCGCAGGGCGATCGCGGCAACGGCAACGACCATCGCAACGAACCGCGTGCGGATAACCGTGGCAATAACCAGCGTGGCGGCCGTCCTCCTGCCGACTTCGGCGATGTGCGCCGGACCATCACCGAGCACCGGGAAGTCATCGGTCGCGGTCAGCCGCTGCCCCCTGGCGTCCACATCGTCAAAGGCCACCCGCTGCCACGCGGTTACGGCCGTCGACTGGACCAACGCTCGCTGCAATATCTGCCTCAATACGATGGCTACGAATGGCGCCGCCTGGGCCCGGACGTTGTGTTGATCGCCATTGGCAGCGGGATTGTTTATGAAATTCTGGATGGCGTGCTCAATTAAGGGCGTTTAGAAATGGCGTCCACTCGCGTGGTGTGGGACGGACGCTAATCCTGTAGGAGCGCGCTTGCCCGCGAAAGGGGCCTTCCAGCCGCTAATAACTAGCGGCTCTACCGACTATTCGCCAGCAAGCTCGCTCCCGCAATTATGGCTCGGCAGCTATAACTGCGGGAGCGTCATGACAAGCGCGCTTCAAGTCATTGCCAGCAGTTTGGCTGAGTCATTCCAGCCAGAAACTTGGCCCACGTCCCCCTCCACTGGTCTGTCCATACCCACTACCAGGGTGTCCCTTGTAAGTTGTCGGCGGGGGAAGCCGGGGCTTCTTACGAGGTTTACGTACCGGGTGGACGGGTACTCTCGGAGGCGCAGGTATTGGAGGTGGTGGCGTTGTAGCGGCATTCGGCACTGGTAATGGAGTTGCTGCGGGTGCGGGTGTCCAAGTAGGTATAATCGTACCCGCTGGCACGGGCCCCAGGACGGTGTTGGTTATATCTTTAAAAAGATTATCGACTCGATCAACGATCATTCCAGTGGCACTGCTCCCAACTCCCGCAAATGTTGATGGTGTGTCTACTCGCGAACGCCAGCTATTAGTAACAGCTTTCACATCCGCGTTACCAATCACTGAAGCAGTTGCCATAAAAGTCTCTGTCTTTATGAAGATCAGAACTTCTGCGACAGGATCACCTGCGGATTCAAGAATTTCAGTCCAATATCGCTCCCTCATTTCATCATTTCCCATGACGTTGAAAACTGAATTCAGCGTCCAAGCGTCCGGGACAAACCCGAGACTTGGGAAAACATTGTTGTGCACATCCCATGCCTCACGATGATTTATATCTCTGTTGACTACGCCTTGACTGTTGTACTGGGCGTAAAGCTTATCCAGGTAACCCTGAGCCATGCGATCATAAACCCAGCGGATTGTATGATCTGAAAATGGGCGGCCGTCGCGCTGCGCTGTAAGCTTCAGGAAGTTCACTGCCGCGGAGCCTGACAGCGAATTGGCATCCATGATCCCTCCAGCGAGTACTGCGTACTTATACCCGTATGATTGCAGGACATCATACATAGCACCCGGCGAGTCATATACCCGCAAGGTGTTCAACATATCAAGATCGCTTTTACTTAGATGTTCAGGCATCATTATTCCAGATTTTCAAAAAGGTGATGGTTATATAAACCAAAAGGCACTGTAGTACCCAAAGAAGATGAGTAATATGTAAGCAATCAAAACAAACCTGCAGACATTAAGAAAGAGAATAATGATTCTCCTGCTTACCCGTTCTGCCAGCCATCGCCAAGTCGTCACCAAATACACTCTTATATTTAACAGTGCCACTGTTAGTAAATTACGCATAGTGGAGTTCCGACAAAAATACCGACTTAGACAAAAGAACATGGATTCGCTTCGATTCTTCTACACAAGCTGCATAAGTGAATTAACCGTAAGCCGGTGGCCAAGTAAACTGCAATACATCTGATAAAGTTGTAGGAATCTTCTGGACTGCTAAGGTCCTAACGAGACAGCACAACATTTGATTGATTGGGCATACATCAATCGTTGGCGCATTTTTGATAGCTTACTTAAACCGCAATCGACGGCAGCGACTTGCCCTTCAAAAGATCTCCACTCAACGCCTGTTCACTTCTTAACCAGTCCACGAACCGCTGCACGATCTGCACGCGCCGTTTGCGTTGCGGCAGGACGATGTAATACCCGTATCCGGAGACGGCGCTTGCTTCGATAGGGCGGCATAGCAAACCCTGCTCCAGCAAATCATCCACCAGATGTCGCCAGCCGATGGCCACGCCCTGGCCGCCGATCGCCGCCTGAATCAGCAGCGTGTAGTTATCGAATCTCAGCTGCCCCGGCGCGGGTGCCTGAGGGATATTCAGGGCACGGAACACGCCACTCCAGTCGAACCAGTTGTTGCCGCCTTCGCCGCGCAAGTGCAGCAGCGCGAAGTCTTTCAGCGCCTTGGTGGGCAAGGGCAGGTCGCGCCCCTTCAGCAATCGCGGGCTGCAGACCGGGAACACTTCCTCGCTGAATAACCAGTGGCTTTCGCCCTGCTTGAATCGCCCGTCGCCGAACAACACGGCCACATCGATATCCGCGCGCAGCATGCTGTGACTGCGCTCGCTGGTGACCAGGCTGACGTCGACGTCGGGGTTGTCCTTGTGGAAGCGGTGCAGCCGCGGCATCAGCCAGTAGGCAGCGAAAGCGAAGTCGGTCGCCACCTGCAAAACCTCGTGCTGATGCTGCTCGGTGATTGCGCTGAGGCCCGCGTCCATCGACTCCAGCCCGGTCTGTACGTGATTGAAGAGAATCTGCCCGGCGTCCGTCAGCTCAATGCCGCGATAGATGCGATCAAACAGCCGCGTCCCCAGTTGCTCTTCCAGTCGCTTGATTTGCTGGCTGATGGCCGGCTGAGTAGTGCCGAGCTCGATAGCCGCAGCGGTAAAACTGCGCAACCGTGCGGCGGCCTCAAAGCCGCGTAGCAAATCCAGTGACATGGCACCAAGGGCTTCAAACATAAGCTGTACTTATCCTAAGCATTGCCGCACATGGGCTTTACCGCAGACGGCATGGGCACCATCCTTGGTCAAAGCACTTTCGCATAAATAATGACTATGGGACGCCGCGAAAACATGAAGCGCAAGAACATTCTTTTCATCATGGCCGATCAGATGGCCGCGCCCATGTTGCCGATGTACGCCTCTTCCCCCATCAAGATGCCCCACTTGAGTCGCCTCGCAGCTGAAGGCGTGGTGTTCGACGCCGCCTACTGCAACAGTCCGCTGTGCGCGCCGTCGCGTTTCACTCTGGTCAGCGGTCAGTTGCCGAGCAAGATCGGCGCTTACGATAATGCTGCTGATTTCCCCGCTGATGTGCCGACCTACGCCCACTACCTGCGTCGTCTTGGCTATCGCACGGCGCTGTCCGGCAAGATGCATTTCTGTGGCCCTGACCAATTGCACGGCTACGAAGAGCGCCTGACCAGCGACATCTATCCGGCCGATTACGGTTGGGCCGTGAACTGGGACGAGCCGGATGTGCGCCCGACCTGGTACCACAATATGTCTTCGGTGCTGCAGGCCGGTCCTTGCGTACGCACCAATCAGCTCGATTTCGACGAAGAAGTGGTGTTCAAGGCGCAGCAGTATCTGTTCGACCATGTGCGCGAAGACGGCGATCAGCCGTTTTGCCTGACGGTGTCGATGACCCATCCCCATGACCCTTACACCATCCCCAAGTCCTACTGGAATCTGTACAACGACGAAGACATCCCGATGCCCCACGCGCCGTTGGCCCAGTCCGAACTAGACCCGCATTCTCAACGCCTGCTGAAAGTCTATGACCTGTGGGACAAGCCCCTGCCCGAGCAAAAGATTCGCGATGCGCGCCGCGCCTATTTCGGCGCATGCAGCTACATTGATGACAACGTCGGCAAACTGCTGAAAACCCTGGAAGAAACAGGCTTGGCTGACGACACGATCATTGTGTTCTCGGGCGACCATGGCGACATGTTGGGTGAGCGCGGGCTCTGGTACAAAATGCACTGGTTCGAGATGTCGGCGCGGGTCCCGCTGCTGGTGTACGCTCCGGGGCAATTCAAGGCCGGCCGTGTGCAGGCCGCAGTGTCCACCGCTGACCTGTTGCCGACTTTTGTGGCATTGGCTGAGGGTCAACTGGACGCCGGTTTGCCGCTCGATGGCCGTTCACTGTTGCCGCACTTGGAAGGTGAGGGCGGTCACGACGAGGTGTTTGGCGAGTACATGGCCGAGGGCACCAACAGTCCGCTGATGATGATTCGTCGCGGCGCGTACAAATTCATTTATTCGGAACGGGACCCATGTCTGCTGTATGACGTGCGCAACGATCCGAAGGAGCAGGAAGAGCTGAGTCGATCCGAGGCTCATCGCGACCTGTTCGCTGCGTTCCTGGCCGAAGCACAGGCCAAGTGGGACATTCCGGCGATACACCACCAGGTGCTCGCCAGTCAGCGGCGCCGGCGCTTCGTCGCCGAGTCGCTGGCCATCGGCAAGCTGAAGAGTTGGGATCACCAGCCGCTGGTCGACGCCAGTCAGCAGTACATGCGCAACCATATTGATCTGGACGATCTGGAGCGCAAGGCCCGTTATCCGCAACCTTGAACCCTGCCAACACCTAGAAAATCAAAAAGGGGCACACCATGAATAAGCTGTTCACCACGCTGGCGGTTGGGGTCTTGGGATTGAGCAGCGTCGTGGCCTATGCCGCCGACGCGAGCTGCAGCACTGTGCGGATGGCCGATCCAGGCTGGAGCGATATCGCTGCGACCAACGCCACCGCAGGCTTTTTGCTCGACGGCATGGGCTACAAAACCAAGATCGACACCCTGGCGGTGCCCATCGCCTATGGCGGTCTGAAGGACGGGCAGCTCGACGTCTTTCTGGGCAACTGGATGCCGGCGCAGCAGGGCTTCTACGACAAATTCATCGCCACCGGTGACGTGACGCAATACGCGAAGAACCTGGAAGGCACCGAGTTCACCCTCGCGGTTCCCGATTACGTCTATGACGCGGGCGTTCACGACTTCGCCGACCTGAACAAATTTGCCGACAAGTTCCACAAGAAGATCTACGGCATCGGCTCGGGCGCTCCGGCCAACGCGTCGATTCAGGAAATCATCAAGAAGAACGAGTTCGAGCTGGGTGACTGGAAGTTGGTTGAGTCTAGCGAGCAGGCGATGCTGGCCGAAGTGCAGCGCAACGTGAAGAAGAAGGAATTCGTGGTGTTCCTCGGGTGGACGCCACACCCGATGAACGTGCAGATCAAAGGCATGCACTACCTGAAAGGCGGCGAGAAATACTTCGGTGATACCGGCAGCGTTTACACCGTGACGCGCAAAGGTTACGCCGACGCCTGCCCGAATGTGGCCAAGCTGCTTTCCAACCTGGTGTTCACCCAGGACATGGAAAACTCGATCATGCAGACCGTGGTGGACAAGAAGGTCAGCAACACCGAGGCGGTGAAAGCGTGGCTGAAAGCCAATCCGGCGGTGCTGGACAAATGGCTCGACGGCGTGAAAACCGTTGACGACAAAGACGCGCTGCCAGCGGTTAAGGCCAAGTTGTAAGCGCCGACAAGAAGCATCGCGAGCAAGCTCACTCCTACAGGACCAACATCAGTCTGTGGGAGCGCGCTTGCAGCGTGACAGTGCGGCGTCTGGACGACCAGGTATCCACCACAAAATAAGTGTCAGCCTGGAACGTGAGCGTTATCCGTTCTGCACCATCAACCGTCGCAGTTCCGCCAGAACCGGCGCTGACTCCGGTCGCACGCCGCGCCACAGGCAAAACGCCTCGGCGGCCTGCTCGACCAACATCCCCAAACCATCCACTGCCTGTCCGGCGCTGTGCTCCGTGGCCCAGCGGCAAAAGGCGGTCGGCTCCTTGGCGTACATCATGTCGTAGCAAATGGTCACGCCCGGCTGAATCAGACTGGGCGCAATGGGCGGTACTTCGCCCGACAGGCTCGCCGACGTGGCGTTGATGATGATGTCCACCGGCTCTTCCAGCCAGTCATAGCCGGCGGGCAGCACCGGGCCAATGTCGGCAAACTCCTCGGCCAATCGCTCGGCCTTTTCCACTGTGCGATTGGCGACCACCAGCACGTAGGGATCTTCCGCCAGCAAGGGTTCCAGCGCGCCACGCACCGCGCCGCCAGCTCCGAGCACAAGGATGCGTTTGTCCTTGAGCGTTACGCCATGATTGACCGTCAGGTCCCGAACCAGACCGGCTCCGTCCGTGTTGTCACCCAGCAGGCTGCCATCCGCCTGCAGCGCCAGCGTGTTGACCGCCCCGGCACGACGGCCGCGCTCGGTCAGCTGATCAGCTATCCGGTACGCTTCTTCCTTGAACGGGACGGTGACGTTGGCGCCACGGCCGGTCTGGAAGAATGCTTTGGCGAACGCGGTGAAGCCGTTCAGCGGGGCCAGTGAGGTCTGGTAGTCGAGCGCCTGACCGGTTTGCTCGGCGAACAGGCGATGGATCAGCGGCGACTTGCTGTGGGCGATGGGGTTACCGAAGACAACGTACTGATCAGTCATCACTGTGCCGCCTCAGCCAGCCAGTCGCGATCCTGCAGAAAATACTCCGTCAGGCGTGCTTCCTCGCTGCCCGGCTCGGCTTTCCAGTCATAGCCCCAGCGCACTTGTGGCGGCAGCGACATGAGGATCGATTCGGTCCGGCCACCCGATTGCAGCCCGAACAAGGTGCCACGGTCGTACACCAGATTGAATTCAACGTAACGCCCACGGCGGAACTCCTGAAACTCCCGTTGCTGCGGCGTGTACGGAGTGTCTCTACGGCGCTGAACGATGGGCAGATACGCCTCGACGAACGCATCACCGATGGCGCGAATGAAGGCGAAGCTGGTGTCGAAATCCCACTCGTTGAGGTCATCGAAAAACAGGCCGCCCACGCCGCGCGGTTCATTGCGGTGCTTGATATGGAAGTAGCGATCGCACCACGCCTTGTAACGGGGATAGACGTCAGCGCCGAACGGCGCGCAGGCCTGCTCGGCGACGCGGTGCCAATGAACGCAGTCTTCCTCGACGCCGTAATAGGGCGTCAGGTCAAAGCCGCCTCCGAACCACCACACTGGTTCTTCGCCTTCTTTCTCTGCGATGAAGAAACGCACATTGGCGTGGGCAGTCGGCACATGAGGATTGTGCGGGTGCATCACCAGCGACACGCCGAGTGCTTCGAAACCACGTCCTGCCAGCTCCGGTCGATGGGCGCTGGCCGATGGGGGGAGGCCGGCGCCGAAGACGTGGGAAAAATTGACCCCGCCCTTTTCGAGGATATGGCCATTCTCGATCACGCGGGTCCGTCCGCCACCCCCGGCAGGCCGCTCCCAGGCGTCCTCGACGAAACGGGCGCTGCCATCTTCGGTTTCCAGCGCGGCGCAAATGCGGTCCTGAAGATCGAGCAAGTAGGCTTTGACGGCATCGGTGCGAAAGGACATGGCGGTACCTGCATAAACTGAAACGTGCGTCGGGAGCGGGATTCGACCGGTCTTGGCGTTGGTAGCACGCCTCGCTCAGCAAACCCCGTCGGCGAAATTCGGCCCGTAGCATATCACCGGCATGGCGGCTGCCGCAGTTGACGAAGCGCCAACGAAGGAGTCCGATAGAGCCCTTTCGCATCGACAGTCATCCTCTGCAAGTCCGATCCATGACGGAGAAAGCAAATGGCAAAACGTATCCAGTTCAAGGCGTATGGCGGTCCCGAAGTGCTCGAGTACGTAGACTTCGAACCCCCGGCACCAGGGCCGAAAGACGTGCTTGTGCGTAACAAGGCGATTGGCGTCAATTTCATCGAGACCTACTTTCGCAGCGGCCTGTACCCGGCGCCTTCGTTCCCGTCGGGGTTGGGCAACGAAGGCGCGGGACTGGTTGAGGCGGTCGGCAGCGAAGTCACCCACGTCAAAGTCGGCGACCGGGTGGTGTACGGCACCGGTCCATTGGGTGCCTACGGGGACGTTCACTTAACGCCGGCCGCGAACATCGCCAAACTGCCTGACGGTATCAGCTTCGAGCAGGGCGCCGCCGTCATGCTCAAGGGCCTGACCGTGCAATACCTGTTTCGTCAGACCTACGAAATCCGCCCTGAAGAAACCATCCTGTTCCATGCCGCTGCCGGCGGCGTGGGGTCGATCGCCTGCCAGTGGGCCAGTGCCTTGGGCGTCAAGCTCATCGGCACGGTGAGCTCGGCAGAGAAGGCCGCGCACGCCAAAGCGCTCGGCGCTTGGGAAGTGATTGATTACAGCAAGGAAGACGTGGTCCAGCGTGTACTGGAATTGACCGACGGCAAGAAGGTCCCGGTGGTCTATGACGGCGTGGGCAAAGATACGTGGGAAACGTCGCTGAATTGCCTGGAATTGCGAGGCCTGCTGGTCAGCTTCGGCAATGCGTCAGGCGCAGTAACCGGGGTGAACCTCGGAGTCCTCGCTCAGAAAGGCTCGCTGTACGTCACCCGGCCGACGTTGGGCTCCTACGCGAACACCCCGGAAGCCTTGCAGGCGATGGCGGATGAGGTGTTTGAAATGGTCGCCAGCGGCAAGGTGAAGGTCGACGACATCCAGAAGTTTCCCCTCAAGGATGCCGCGAAGGCCCATACCGAACTGGCAGGGCGCAGAACGGTTGGGTCGATCATTCTGGTGCCTTGATCTCACCCTGCGAAACGGTGGAAGGGCATTAACCTGCCCTTACCACCTCAGCGGTGACCAGATCCCGTATCACACTCGGGTTGCGACGCCCGCCAAGGCTGCCGCTCAGCACCATGTCCAGTTGCTCGTGGAAATACTGCTCAACGCGCAGTCGTGAGCGGGCTGCGGGGCGGCCGGTCGGGTTGGCGGAGGTCGACACCAGTGGACCGGTCAAGGCGCACAGCTCGCGTACGGTCGGGTGATCGCTGACCCGGAGGGCGACGGTGTCGTGCTTTCCGGTGATCCAGTCCGGCAACAGGCCTTGATGTGGCACCAGCCAGGTGTTCGGTCCTGGCCAGGTGCTGGCCATGCGGTCGATCCACAGCTCAGGGAAGTCCTCGAAGAGGAAATCGAACTGACGGATGTTGTCTGCGATCAGGATCAAGCCCTTATCAACAGGCCGCGCCTTGATTGCCAGCAGGCGATACACCGCCTCTGCATCCCAGGGGTCACAACCCAACCCCCACACCGCTTCGGTTGGATAGGCAATCACCGCCCCGGCCCGAATTTCTCGTGCGGCTTGCTGCACTCGCCAACTGCTGACCATCGTCCGTTCTCCCAAATTACGCAGGCGGGCAGTTTAACCTCAGCGTGCCCGGGCAAACCATCGCCCGGCTTCACAGGCCACGCTGCTGTCGAGTTCAAGCTCGGTCAGCGCCGCCAGGACCTTTGGCAACGGCCAACCGCTGTTGTGGGCCAGCGCCTCGCCGGTTTGCGGCGCTGCGTGCAAGAGGGCGAGCAGCGGATGAAGCGGGGGCGACGGTTTATCAACGACGTCCGAACTCGGCGCGACGTTTTTCCAGCCCTGCAGCGCTTCAAGAATATGGTCGATGGTTTCCACCAGCACTGCCCCCTCACGGATCAGCTGGTGACAACCCCTCGCGCCCGGATGATGGATCGAGCCGGGGATGGCATAGACCTCACGGCCCTGCTCGGCGGCAAGCCGTGCCGTGATCAACGATCCGCTGGCAACGCTGGCCTCGACCACCAACACGCCCAGGGACAAACCGCTGATGATTCGATTGCGCCGGGGAAAGTTGCTGGCGTGGGGGCCTGCGTCCAGCGGCAGCTCGGAAATCACTGCGCCGCCCTCGGCCACCATACGCGCCGCAAGTTGACGATGCCGCTGTGGATAAAGTTTTTCGATGCCGGTGCCCAGCACGCCAATTGTCCCGCCTTTTACGTCCAGAGCACCTTGATGCGCGGCGCCGTCGATACCCAGCGCCAGCCCGCTGGTGATGACAAAACCGGCACCGGCCAGGCTTCGCGCGAACGCCGCTGCGGTGTCGAGTCCAGGCTTGGAAGCGCGTCGACTGCCCACCATTCCCAACTGCGGACGATCAAGCAATGCACGGTTTCCGGCGATGAAGAGCAGGGGCGGTGGATCCGGGATTTCTGCCAACAGCGCAGGGTAGTCAGGGTCGTCCCACATCAGCAAATGCTGGCCCGGACGCTCTAACCAGGCCAGTGCAGCACTGGCACCGTCGCGCACTTCGGCACTGCGACGGGCCTCGGCACTGGCCGCCGGCAGCCGCAGAGATCGCCATGCCGAAGCCGGCGCACTCAACGCGGCAGAGGCGCTGCCGAACGCATCGATGAGGGTGTGAAAACGTTTTGGACCGACTTCCGGCAGCCGATGCAGACGCAAACGGGCTTCCAGCTCAGCCGGCGACTGCTCGGCCTTTTCGAACAACGGCATGTCATCTTCCTTGATCCGAGACCCACCTTAATCAGTGGATCAAGCTGTGGATAAGTCTGTTAACAACAATTTGATAAGTGAAGCATGCCGGTGGAGAAAAGTGATTTGCAGCTGATACATAGCATTACGGATTGCGGACTTTGTCCTGAACCGCCAGAGATCGGGTTGCGTGCAGCACCATGCCGTAGCTCAGTCGCTCGTACGTGCGGAAGACCATCAGCAGCCCTGAGCGCTCGTCGGGAATTTTGACCTGATCACCGTTGACCCGGTCACGCACCGTCTCGCCGGTCTTGTAGATGGCCAGCACGTTGCCTTCGGCCAAGCCATCCAGTCGGCCACGGTCGATGGTCACCACGTCGAACTCGCCGATCTGGGTCACGCCCCGGGGCACATCGATGATAGTGCCGCTGATCGGTTGCTGGGGCTCATTAGGGACAAAGGTGGAATTGATTCCGCGTTCTTCACTGACGAAGAGCCGATCGCCGAGGCGTACTTCCTGGGTCGAGCGCTGCAGTTGCAACGTCGCCACGTCACCTTCGCTGGCAACGATTTGGCCGCTGCCGATGTCATCGGCATTGATGCCCAGCACCACGCCGCTCACCGGATCGACGTAGGTCTTGCCCTTGCGATAGATGCCGTACGACACATGGCTCGGCTCGAACTGGCCGCGGGCATAGATGCGATCACCCGCACCACTCAGCACCCGCTCGCCGGGGCCGGCCACGACATGAGGCGCGACTTCAAACTGGCTGGCGTTGTCGATGATTCGGTTGTTCAGCAGAAACGCATTGATCGCGCCCAGCGGGATGGTGGGAATCGCCTCGGCAATCGGCGTACTGCGCACACGCGGGGAGAGTTTGATGGTGCCGCGAGACTCACCGCGATTGACGACGATGCGTGGCTGACCATCGACGTAAATCAGGTTGAGCGTGTCGCCGGGGTAGATCAGATCAGGGTCGTGAACCTGCGGATTGGCGCGCCAGAGTTGGGGCCACTTCCACGGCTGGTTAAGAAATTTTCCGGAAATGTCCCAAAGTGTGTCACCGGCGACGACGGTGTAACTCTGTGGATGGCCATCCCTGAGCTGTACTTGCGCCTGGACAAGGCCTGTCGCGGCCAACAGCAGCAGGGCGAGTAGTGATTTCCTCATGCGGTGAATCCCTTTATCATGTTGGCTTCGCGTGAAACGCTGAGTCTTGCGAGACTTCCGGTTTTACTAGGGCTGCAGCTTGTGACGTCCCAAGCCTAGCAGCCGATTTTGACTTTACCCTACAGTGCATCCCTTACGTATATGGCCATTCTAAACATCCTCGAATTTCCCGATTCGCGCCTGCGCACCATCGCCAAGCCGGTGGCTGAAGTGGACGACGGCATTCGCCAGTTGGTCGACGACATGTTTGAAACCATGTACGAAGCGCCTGGCATCGGTCTGGCCGCGACGCAGGTTAACGTACACAAGCGCGTGGTGGTGATGGATCTCTCCGAAGATCGCAGCGAGCCGCGGGTGTTCATCAACCCCGAGATCGAGCCGCTCACCGACGAGATGGACCAGTACCAGGAAGGCTGCCTGTCTGTTCCAGGTTTCTACGAAAACGTGGATCGCCCGCAACGGGTCAAGGTCAAGGCGCTGGACCGTGACGGCCAGCCCTACGAGTTCATCGCCGAAGGCCTGCTCGCCGTGTGCATCCAGCACGAATGCGATCACCTGAACGGCAAGCTGTTCGTTGATTACCTGTCCAATCTCAAGCGCGACCGGATCAAGAAGAAGCTGGAAAAACTCCACAAGCAAAACGCCTGATCCCGCCATCCTCCTTTCTACCGTAGGAGCCCGTTTGCCCGCGATAGCGACCTGTCCTCTGCCGCATTTGTCGGCTGACACCACGCCATCGCGGGCAAGCGCGTTTCTACCGTCATACTCAAGAGAAGCCCATGACTGAGCCACTGCGCATCGTGTTCGCCGGCACCCCGGAATTCGCCGCCGAGCATTTGAAAGCCCTGCTCGACAGTCCCCACGACGTCATTGCGGTGTACACCCAGCCAGATCGCCCGGCCGGTCGTGGTCAGAAGCTGATGCCGAGCCCGGTCAAGCAGCTTGCCCTTCAGCACACTATTCCTGTCATGCAGCCGCCCACCTTGCGCGCACCCGAAGCCCAGGCCGAGCTGGCCGCGTTGCAACCGGACCTGCTGGTCGTGGTCGCCTATGGCCTGATCCTTCCGCAGGCCGTACTGGATATTCCGCGTCTGGGCTGCATCAACAGCCACGCCTCGTTGCTCCCACGCTGGCGCGGTGCTGCGCCGATCCAGCGCGCGGTGCAGGCCGGCGATGCCGAGAGCGGCGTGACGGTCATGCGTATGGAAGCGGGGCTGGACACCGGCCCGATGCTGCTCAAGGTGACGACCCCGATCACGGCCGACGACACCGGCGGTACGCTGCACGATCGTCTCGCTGAGCTCGGCCCGCCTGCGGTGATTCATGCCATTGCCGGCCTGGCAGACGGTACGCTTGTGGGCGAAGTACAGGACGACAGCCTCGCCACCTATGCGCACAAACTGAACAAAGATGAAGCACGTATCGACTGGACCCGCCCGGCCGTTGAGCTGGAGCGACTGGTACGCGCCTTCAACCCATGGCCGATCTGCCACACCACGCTCAACGGCGAAGCGCTGAAGGTTCTGGCCGCGCAGATCGCCGACGGGGAGGGCACGCCCGGCAGCATCATCGACGCAAGCAAAGACGGCCTGCTGGTCGCGTGCGGTGACGGCGCGCTGCGTCTGAAGCGTGTGCAACTCCCCGGCGGCAAACCGCTGGGCTTCGCTGACCTGTTCAACAGCCGCCGCGAGAAGTTCGCCGTCGGCACTGTCCTCGGCCAAGCGGTGGATGCTCAATGAACCCGCGTCTGGCCGCAGCCAAGGCCCTGGCTGCCGTACTGAGTGGCAAGGCATCGCTGAACAGCTCCTTGCCCACGCAACTGGACAAGGTTGAAGACCGCGACCGCGGCCTGACCCAGGATCTGGCATTTGGCACCGCGCGTTGGGAGCCAAGGCTCTCCGCGCTGGCGGCCAAGCTGCTGCAGAAACCCTTCAAAACCGCTGATAACGACGTGCAGGCTTTATTGCTGGTGGGCCTGTATCAGCTGTTCTATTCGCGGATTCCTGCCCACGCCGCTATCGGCGAAACCGTGGGCTGCGCCGACAAACTGAAAAAACCGTGGGCAAAAGCGTTGCTCAACGCCGTGCTGCGTCGAGCCCAACGGGAAGGTGAGGCACTGCTGACAGAACTGGAACACGATCCGGTGGTGCGCACTGCTCATCCACGCTGGCTGCAAAAAGCGTTGAAAGCCGCCTGGCCTGAGCATTGGGAAGCGATTTGTGCGGCAAACAACGCCCACCCGCCGATGATTTTACGGGTCAACCGCCGGCACAAAACCCGCGAGCAGTACCTTCAGCTGTTACTGGACGCAGGCATCGCAGCGGCGCCGAGCACGTTCAGCCAGGACGGCATCGTGCTTACCGAACCGGGCGATGTTCGCTCGCTGCCGGGTTTCGCCGAGGGCTGGATCAGCGTTCAGGATGAGGCAGCGCAACTGGCCGCCGACTTGTTGGAGCTGGCGCCGGGTCAACGTGTGCTGGACGCCTGTTGCGCACCGGGTGGCAAGACCTGCCATCTGCTGGAAGTCCAACCGGGCCTGGCAGGCGTCGTTGCGGTGGACCTTGAAGCCAAACGCATGGTGCGGGTCAAAGAGAACCTGGATCGCCTGGGCCTGAGTGCCGAACTCATCGCCGCCGACGCCCGCGCCACGGATCTATGGTGGGACGGCAAACCGTTCCAGCGCATTCTACTGGACGCGCCTTGCTCGGCGACTGGCGTGATTCGCCGCCACCCCGACATCAAGCTGACCCGTCAGGCCGATGACATTCCTGCCCTTGCTACGCTGCAGGGCGAACTGCTCGACGCGCTGTGGCCGACGCTGCAGGTCGGCGGGATCTTGCTGTACGCCACATGCTCGACCCTGCCGACTGAAAACACCGAAGTCATTGATGCATTCCTGGCGCGTACGTCGGGGGCTCGGGAGCTGGACATTGCCGGTCAGCAAGGCAATCCGCCTCCCGGTCTAAAGCAGCCCCACGGCCGTCAGTTGCTGGCCCAGGAAGGCGGGCATGACGGGTTTTACTACGCCAAACTGATCAAGATTGCGGCGGCGTGAAGACAAGTACCCGGTGTGACGGAATCATCATTTCAAGGAGAGACTGATTGAAGATCATCATTCTCGGCGCAGGGCAGGTCGGCGGTACGCTGGCCGAGCACCTGGCCAGCGAAGCCAACGACATCACCGTCGTGGACACCGATCAGGATCGTCTGCGAGCGTTGGGTGATCGCCTCGATATCCGCACCGTTCACGGTCGCGGCTCATTTCCAACCGTGCTGCGTCAGGCCGGCGCCGACGACGCCGACATGCTGGTGGCCGTGACCAGCAGCGACGAGACCAACATGGTCGCCTGCCAGGTCGCGTACACGCTGTTCCAGACCCCGACCAAGATTGCCCGGGTTCGCGAGTCGGCGTACCTGACCCGCTCAGGCCTGTTCGCCAACGGCGCCATTCCCGTGGACGTGCTTATCAGCCCTGAGCAAGTGGTCACCCATTACATCAAGCGGCTCATCGAATACCCCAGCGCGCTGCAAGTCATCGACTTCGCCGGCGGCAAGGTGCAGATGGTGGCGGTCAAGGCGTACTACGGCGGCCCTCTGGTGGGGCAGCAACTGCGTCAACTGCGCACGCACATGCCCAATGTCGAGACTCGCGTCGCGGCTATTTTCCGTCGTGACCGTCCGATCATTCCTCAGGGCGATACGGTTATCGAGGCTGACGACGAGGTCTTTTTCATCGCTGCCAAAGCGGATATTCGCGCCGTTATGGGCGAGATGCGTCGTCTGGATGTGAGCTACAAGCGCATCGTGATTGCTGGCGGCGGGCAGATCGGCGAGCGGCTGGCGGAGGCCATCGAGAACCGCTATCAGGTCAAGATCATCGAGATGAATCCCGCCCGATGCCGTCACCTGTCAGACACGCTCAACAACACGGTGATCCTGCAAGGCAGCTCTTCGGATCGCGACCTTCTTGTGGAAGAGAACATCGACAATGCCGACCTGTTTCTGGCGCTGACCAACGACGACGAGGCGAACATTATGTCGTCGTTACTGGCCAAACGTCTCGGCGCGAAGAAGGTGATGACGATCATCAACAACCCGGCCTATGTCGACCTGGTGCAAGGGGGAGAGATTGATGTCGCGGTCAGCCCTCAGCTCGCCACCATTGGTACGCTGCTGGCGCACGTGCGGCGCGGCGATATCGTCAGCGTGCATTCATTGCGTCGGGGCGCGGCGGAAGCCATCGAAATCGTCGCCCATGGCGATGCCAAATCCAGCAAGGTGATTGGCAAAGCCATCATGCACATCAACCTGCCGCCCGGCACGACCATTGGCGCCATCACCCGTGCCGATCAGGTGATCATTGCCCATGACAGCACGGTGATCGAATCGGGCGATCACGTGGTCATGTTCCTTGTGGATAAAAAGTACATCCGCGACGTGGAGCGGCTGTTTCAGGTGGGTTTGAGCTTTTTTTAAAAGCTCAATACCAGCGCTTCTCACCCTCGGGGCGTTTCTTGAAGCGCTTCATGGTCCACATGTATTGGCTTGGATAGGCCCGCACGTACTTCTCAACCACCTTGCTCATGGCAGCTGCCGACGTAGCGGTATCGGTGCTGTACATGTCGTCCGGCGCGGCTTCGAGTACGACTTTGTAACCAGAGCCATCCTCCAGACGCATCGCGTGAAGAAACACGCCCACCGCTTTGCCGCCCGCCAGCATGTTCGGGACGAACTTGCTGGTCAGCGCCATCGTCCCGCAGAAGGGTACGAAGATGCCTGCTGACTCAGCGGGTTCCGGGTCCGCCGGAATGCCGACCGAGCCACCTTTGCGCACTTCCTTGATGACGCTGAGAATGCCTTCCTTGGTGGACGCTGCGACGCGGTTCCCCAACTGTACGCGCTGCTTGCGCAGCAGATCGTCCACGGCCTTGAGCTTGGGTGGCCGGTAGAAAATGATCGGTTTGCACTGGCTGCAGTAGAAGTGGTTGAGCACTTCCCAGTTGCCGAGATGGCTGGTGATACCGACGACGCCCTTGCCCGACGCCAAAGCGTCTTTCAACACCTGAAGCCCTTCGACTTCGCGAACCAGATTGATCGACTTCTGCGCCGGCCAGATCCACGCGCAGGCGCTTTCGGTCAGGGTCTTGCCGATGTCCATCAGACTGCGGCCGACCAGTGCTTCGAGTTCTTCAGGGCTAAGTTCAGGGAAGCACTTGGACAGGTTGATGCGCGCGACGTCGCGAGACCGGTTAGGCAACTTCCACATCAGCCAGCCAATGCAGGTGCCGACCCATTGCACTGCGCGCCACGGCAACAGGGCAAACAGGCGCAGTGCCCCAACCATCAAGGCGCCTTTGAACTTATCCACAGATCACTCCCGAATACATGAGGCGGCCATTGTAACCATTCATGGGAGCCGATTATCCACATCACCCACCAGCTCGGCGTATCGATCGCAATCAACCGTATGGTCCATCACCATGCCGGTGGCCTGCATGTAGGCATAACAGATGGTCGGGCCAACGAAGGTGAAGCCGGCTTTCTTCAGCGCTTTGCTCATCGCTTCGGCCTCAGGCGTAATGGCCGGAACCTCGCTGCGGTCCTTGAAGTGATTGACCTTCGGCTCGCCTCCGACAAAAGACCAGACAAACGCGACCGGATCCTCGAGCCGTAACCAGGCGAGAGCGTTCTTGCGCGCGGCGTTGAGCTTGAGACGGTTGCGCACAATGCCGGGCTCCAGCATCAGGGCTTCGATTTCCGCATCGGTCATTGCGGCGATGCGCTGGACGTCGAAGCCGAACATCACTTCGCGGTAGCGCTCGCGCTTTTTCAGGATGGTGATCCACGACAGTCCGGCCTGGAACCCTTCGAGCAACAGGAACTCGAACAGCATCTGCGCATCGCGCAACGGCACACCCCACTCTTGATCGTGGTAGTCCATGTAAAGCGGATCTTCGTTGCACCAAAAGCAGCGTGGCATAGGGCTCCCAAGGGTGGAGGCGCGGCCGAATCGGGTATACTCCCGCTCTTTAAATCGCAGCCCCCCAGTACAGGTGAATTTCGTGAGCCAGCCTACGCCAGCCGTGCGTACCTTCCAAGACTTGATCCTCGCCCTCCAGCAATACTGGGCTGAGCAAGGTTGTGTGGTACTTCAGCCCTACGATATGGAAGTGGGCGCCGGCACTTTCCACACCGCTACGTTTCTGCGCGCCATCGGCCCGGAAACCTGGAACGCCGCCTACGTACAACCGAGCCGTCGTCCTACCGATGGCCGTTATGGCGAGAACCCGAATCGCCTGCAGCACTACTATCAATTCCAGGTCGTCCTCAAGCCCAACCCGGACAATTTCCAGGAGCTCTACCTCGGCTCCCTGAAGCACGTGGGCCTCGACCCGCTCGTGCACGACGTCCGCTTTGTCGAAGACAACTGGGAATCCCCAACCCTCGGCGCCTGGGGCCTGGGCTGGGAGATTTGGCTGAACGGCATGGAAGTGTCGCAATTCACCTATTTCCAACAAGTCGGCGGCATCGAGTGCTACCCGGTCACCGGCGAAATCACCTACGGCCTCGAGCGTCTGGCGATGTACCTGCAAGGCGTCGAGTCGGTCTACGACCTGGTCTGGACTGACGGCCCTTTCGGCAAAGTCACCTATGGCGATGTGTTCCATCAAAACGAAGTGGAGCAATCGACCTATAACTTCGAGCACGCCAACGTCGACAAGCTGTTCGAGCTGTTCGATTTCTATGAAAGCGAAGCCGTGCGCCTGATCGAAGTCGAGCTGCCATTGCCGAGCTACGAAATGGTCCTCAAGGCCTCTCACACCTTTAACTTGCTGGATGCCCGTCGCGCGATTTCCGTGACGGCGCGTCAGCAGTACATTCTGCGCGTCCGCACCCTGGCTCGCTCCGTGGCCCAGGCGTACCTGATGGCCCGGGCCAAGCTCGGCTTCCCGATGGCCGCGCCCGATATCCGCGATGAAGTGTTGGCCAAGCTGGAGGCTGCGCAATGAGTGCTCAAGATTTTCTGGTTGAACTGGGCACTGAAGAACTGCCACCCAAAGCATTGAATACCCTGGCCGATGCGTTTATGGCCGGTATTGAAAAAGGCCTGCAGGCTGCGGGTCTGACCTACAGCGCCAAGCAGGTTTATGCCGCGCCACGTCGTCTGGCGGTGCTGATTACTCAGCTCGCCACCGAGCAGCCGGATCGCAGCGTCAATCTGGACGGCCCGCCACGCCAGGCCGCGTTTGATGCCGAGGGCAATCCGACCCAGGCTGCCTTGGGCTTCGCCAAGAAGTGCGGCGTCGACCTGAGTGAGATCGACCAGAGCGGCCCGAAGCTGCGTTACAGCCAGAGCATTCCTGGCAAGCCAACATTAAGCCTGCTGCCCACCATCGTTGAAGATTCGCTCAACGACCTGCCGATTCCGAAGCGCATGCGCTGGGGTGCGCGCAAGGAAGAGTTCGTACGTCCGACCCAGTGGCTGGTGATGCTGTTTGGCGATCAAGTCGTCGATTGCACCCTTCTTGCCCAGACGTCCGGCCGTGAATCCCGTGGCCATCGCTTCCATCATCCGGAGAGCGTGCGCATTACCTCGCCGGCCAACTACGCCAGCGACTTGCGCGCGGCCTACGTGCTCGCGGACTTCAACGAGCGTCGTCAGCTGATCAGCAAGCGCGTTGAAGAACTTGCCACGCAACACGAAGGCACCGCCATCGTGCCGCCGGCATTGCTTGATGAAGTGACTGCGCTGGTCGAGTGGCCCGTGCCGCTGGTGTGCTCGTTCGAGGAGCGTTTCCTTGAAGTGCCGCAGGAAGCCCTCATCACCACGATGCAGGACAACCAGAAGTACTTCTGCCTGCTGGATGCCGAAGGCAAGCTGCTGCCGCGCTTCATTACTGTCGCGAACATCGACAGCAAGGACCCTTCCCAGATCGTCCACGGTAACGAGAAAGTCGTTCGCCCGCGTCTGACCGACGCTGAGTTCTTCTTTAAGCAGGACAAGAAGCAAAAGCTGGAGACATTCAACCAGCGCCTGCAGAACGTGGTGTTCCAGGCGCAACTGGGCACGGTATTCGACAAAGCCGAACGTGTTTCCAAGCTGGCCGCTTTCATCGCGCCCCGCATTGGCGGCGATGCTCAGCGCGCCGCGCGTGCAGGCTTGCTCTCCAAGTGCGACCTGGCGACCGAAATGGTTGGCGAGTTTCCCGAGATGCAAGGCGTTGCAGGCTACTACTACGCCTTGGCCGACGGCGAACCCGAAGACGTCGCGCTGGCGTTGAACGAACAGTACATGCCACGTGGCGCTGGTGCTGAATTGCCGGGCACGCTGACTGGCGCCGCTGTTGCCATTGCCGACAAGCTCGACACACTCGTGGGCATCTTCGGCATCGGCATGCTGCCGACCGGTAGCAAAGACCCGTACGCTTTGCGCCGGGCCGCACTGGGCATCCTGCGCATCCTGATCGATAAGAAACTGGATCTGGATCTGGTCAAAACCGTGCAGTTCGCCGTCGCTCAGTTCGGTGTGAAGATCAAGCCTGCTGGTCTGCCAGAGCAGGTTCTCGAATTCATCTTCGATCGTCTGCGCGCGCGCTATGAAGACGAAGGCGTCGACGTTTCTGTCTACCTGTCGGTGCGCGCTTTGCAGCCCGCTTCGGCGCTGGACTTCGATCAACGTGTTCAGGCTGTTCAGGCCTTCCGCAAGTTGCCTGAGGCTGCAGCATTGGCCGCCGTGAACAAGCGGGTTTCCAATCTGCTGAGCAAGGCAGATGGCAACATCGCCCAGACCGTCGAGCCGAAGTATTTCGATAACGCCAACGAGTTCTCGCTGTACTCGGCGATTCAGCAGGCAGATCAGGCCGTCGCGCCGATGTCCGCCAGCCGTCAGTACAACGAAGCGCTGACGCGTCTTGCGGCACTTCGCGAGCCTGTGGATGCGTTTTTCGAGGCGGTCATGGTCAACGCGGAAGACGCCAGCGTGCGGGCTAACCGTTATGCCTTGCTCGCACGTCTGCGCAATCTGTTCCTCGGCGTTGCCGACATCTCCTTGTTGGGCTGACAGCGGAGCGCATGCCAGTGAAGTTGCTGATTCTCGATCGGGACGGGGTGATCAACCAGGACTCCGACGCCTACATCAAGTCGGTGGACGAGTGGGTTCCGATTCCCGGCTCCATCGAGGCCATTGCGCAACTAAGTAGAGCCGGCTGGACGGTGGCAGTGGCCACCAACCAGTCCGGCATTGCTCGCGGTTACTACGATCTCGCCACCCTTGATGCCATGCACGCACGCTTGCGTGAACTCGTGGCGGAGGAGGGTGGTGAGATCGGACTGATTGTTTATTGCCCCCACGGCCCGGACGCCGGCTGCGATTGCCGCAAGCCAAAACCGGGCATGCTGAAGACCATTGCCCGCCATTACGCCGTCGATTTACGCGGCGTGTGGTTTGTGGGCGACAGCAAGGGTGACCTGGAGGCGGCGGTGGCCGTCGACTCACAACCTGTTCTGGTCATGACCGGTAAAGGTCAGAAGACGCGAAGCGGTGCATTGCCCGCAGGCACGTTGGTTTTCGATGATCTGGCGGCGGTTGCCGCAGAACTAATCCACAACAGCGCCCCGTTGAACGGCTAACGGCTATTCAACGGCTCGCTCAATTCGGGCAATTGCCCCGTAACGGTAAAAGCAGCTATGTCGATTGTGCAGGCCATCAGGATTTTCTTCTTTTACCTGCTGCTGGGCACTACCGCCCTGCTGTGGTGTTCGCTGAGTTTCTTTATTGCACCTTTCCTGCCGTTCCGTCTTCGTTATCGCTTCATCAATGTGTACTGGTGCCGCTGCGCCTTGTGGCTGACTCGCGTGTTCCTCAACATCAAGGTCAGTGTTACCGGCCAGGAAAACATTCCCGAGACGCCGTGCGTGATCGTCTCCAATCACCAGAGCACGTGGGAAACGTTTTTTCTCTCGGCCCACTTTCAACCGTTGAGCCAAGTGCTCAAGCGGGAGTTGTTGTACGTGCCTTTCTTCGGCTGGGCGATGGCGATGCTGCGTCCCATCGCCATTGATCGCAATAACCCCAAAGCGGCGCTGAAGGTCGTGGCGAAGAAAGGCGATGAGTTGCTCAAAGATCGCGTCTGGGTGCTGATCTTCCCTGAAGGCACACGCGTGCCGTACGGCCAGATCGGAAAGTTCTCGCGCAGCGGGTCGGCATTGGCGGTTAACGCGGACTTGCCCGTCCTGCCCATCTCCCACAATGCCGGCCGCTATTGGCCTAAAGAGGGCTGGGGTAAAAAGCCGGGGACCATCGAAGTCGTGATTGGCAAACCGATGTACGCAGAGGGCACTGGCCCTCGCGCAATCGCTGCGCTGAACGATCGCGTCTCGTCATGGAACGAGCAAACCCAGCGTGATTTGGGATCGCCCGCAATGCCTGCGCCTGCGCCAGAGAAATCACCGGCGTGAATTGTGGATAACCTGTGCACGAATAAGTAGAAATTCGAGAAATTAACTGCTAACTCATTAATTTTAATACTTATTTCTTCGAGCGCTTAAAACGCCGATACGTGCATAAGTTTTTTCTCATCGTCTGCCGATGACCTGAAAAGACCGGTCTTGAGCCTGTGCGGCCGAGACCGATCTGTGAATCAAGCCGCTCTGGCCGGCGCTGGTATCCGCAGATTGCAGAGCGCCCCTAGACCCACCAGCACAATCCCTCCACACGCCGCTGCGACAAATCCCATGGCAGGGGAAACACTGTCGATCGCGAATCCCACAATCGGCGCGGACAATGTTTGGCCTATTCGATACGCCGAATCGTGCAACCCCATCACTTCACCTCTCACGCTGGAAGGCGCCAGCTTGGCGACGGCTTCAGAACCTGCGGCCAGCGTCGGTGTGCACAGCAGATTGGTGGGCAGCAGCGCGAGCATCAGCCACCACCAGACGTCATCAAAGAAAACCACGGGCAGCAGCAGGAGACTCATTGCCAAGGCGAGTTTCATCTGCGACCACGACCTGTGGACATTCCCATGAACGTATCCACCCACAATGGACGCAATCGACATGGCGGCGATGACGTATCCGGTGAAAGCAAGTTGATCGCTGGCGCGCAGCACAGCGATCAGTGCCAGCTCGGTGCCGTAGAGCACGAACAACGCACCCGCACTGACAAACATCACGGCCAGCAGACGGCCGCTCATCCATGTGCGGAGTTTGGGTCGGACGCGATCAGGATTTGCGGCGACTTCGTCAACGTTGCGCGTCGGCCAGTTCAACACATAGAGCACGACATAGGAGAGCGCCCGCCAGAGGCCGATGCCCGCCAGCGTGGCCGTCGCCGAATACGTGGTGATGAGCAAAATGCCGCTCGCCGGCCCAATGACGAATGAGAGTTCCATAAGCATCATGTTGAGAGAATACGCAGGCCGGCGCTGATCCTCCGGCACCAGACTGGCGATGAACTGCCTGGCGAGCGAGCCCGTTGGCACGGTAAAGAGACCGGCAACAAAAGCCAGAAAGACATAGAGCCAGTAACTCACCATCGGTAGCAACACCCAGGCGAGGGTCGACAGCGTCCCGCACACGGCCACTACCGGGCGCAGGCCATGACGGTCAATCATCCGGCCGAGAAGGGGAGAGCCCACCGCAAACCCGAGGGCGGTCGCTGTCCCCACCACGCCCGCATCAAAATAACTACCGCCCATTTCGTTGAGTACATGCAAGCTCAGCGTGAGCCCCATGATGGTCAGCGGCAAACCCGCAACGAACATGAACAATGTCGCGGGCAGCACTCGTGGGATGGCCAGCACTCTCTGGTATTTGCGAATCGACATATAACTGAGGCTCCTTGGTCTTACATCTGTCCTGATGCAACGGGTCATTCGACGGGTTCTTTAAGTTTTTGCCGCTGTCATGGCCCAATCGAGGCGCAGTGACACAGTCCTGCCCAATAAAAACTATCGTTCGAGTTTCAGGGCCAAATTATTGGCTGACAGGGCATGCAGGTAATCCGCGTCCCGATTAGGGATGCCAATTAGACGCGCTCCACGCCCAGTGTATCGTTCAGGCTCAACACCATTTCCAACCCTCGCGATATCGCGCGTCTTCGACAGCGTGAGCGTCACAGCGGTGAATGGATCGAACCGACATGACCCTGATCGCGCGCGGAGGCAGTATGAATACGTTGGGTGACCTGGCGTTCAGACGAAACAACAACTTCAATCTGATCAGAATGCTTGCCGCCACTGCGGTATTGATCTCCCACAGTTACCCTCTCGCACTCGGCCATGATGCGGTCGAGCCGCTCTCGGACTGGATTGGCCTTTCCCTCGGGGAACTGGCAGTAATCACATTCTTCTGCGTCTCCGGCTTTTTTATCTCGCTTAGCCGTGATCGCGCCGGCAGTACAGTGGATTTCTTCACTGCTCGGTTTTTGCGCATCTACCCTGGTCTGACACTCGTGCTGCTGCTCAGCGCGTTTCTGATCGGGCCGTTGTTTACGACACTGAGTGCGTCGGAATATTTCCGCTCAGGTGATACATACGGTTATCTGACCCACAATTTGACGCTCTTCAGCATGAAATTCCAGCTCCCGGGCGTGTTCGAGAACACCCCTTGGCCCGGCATCAATGGGTCGCTGTGGACGCTCTTCTATGAGGTCGCTCTCTACATTCTGGTCGGCACGCTTGGCGCATTAGCCTTTTTCAGCGAAGGGCGAAAGTTCACCGGCTTTCTACTGTGTTACGCGGCGCTGTACGTCGCCTTCAAATGCTTGATGTTGAGCAGCGCTCTGCTCAATGACTTCCACCGTGCCGAGTTTTTCTTCAGGTGGAGTTTACCGTTTGTGCTGGGAATGTCCTTCTATCGATATCGTCATCACATCGCGCATCGATTCATCGGCTTCCTGCCTTTTGCCGTATTAGCCGCCTGCACATGGCGCACGCCGTATTTCTTCGAGTGCTTTACCGTGGCGTGGACGTATCTGATTTTCTACCTCGGGTTTGCAACCCACCCCGTGGTCGACCGTTACAACCAGCTGGGTGATTACTCATACGGCGTTTATATCTATGCCTTCCCGATTCAGGAAATCCTCGCCCACCTGCTCAAAGGTATCGGCCCCGCCAGCATGATGTTTCTCGCGTTCCCGCTTGCGTTAGTGGCAGCGGTCTTCTCCTGGCATTTCATTGAGAAGCCAGCTATGGCCTGGCGCCGTGGGCTGACTACGGTTCTGGGTAGTGGAATGGACACCTTGAAAACCCGCTGGGCGAGGACCGCGAAGCGCACTGCATAACGACCTGCGTACCGAAAGCGCCGAGTAACGCATCCAGTATCGATTCAACAGGGAGTTGGGGATGAAGAGGTTTCAAGTGCTGGACGGCTTTAGGGGCATCTGCGCACTCAGCGTTGCGGTCTATCACATCCACATTCCACAGAGCTTCGGCGAGTGGGCGTTCTTCAGGAATGCTCATTACCTGGTGAGCTTTTTCTTTGTCCTGAGCGGATTCGTCATGGTCCACACCTACGGACAGCGGCTCGCAACGACGGACCAGTTCAGGCAGTTCTTTATCACCCGCACCTTCCGACTGTACCCCCTGCACGTCTTTGTGCTCGTGCTCGCCATCGCATTGGAGGTGGTGAAGCTGGCCGCAGAGCATGCTGGCATAGCGTTCAATCAGCCGAGCTTCACCGGACAGCGCGCGCCCCGGGAAATCATCCCCAACCTGCTTCTGTTGCAATCGTGGTGGCCGGGATTCAATCCGCAGTCATTCAACTTTCCGGCGTGGAGCATCAGTGTCGAGTACTACATCTACATGATCTTCGCGGGGATACTCTTGTGTACGCCACGCCTTGCCACGCTGATATTTCTGATGATTTCGTTGGTAGCTGTGGTCTGTTTGTCCTTGGAACTTGCCTCTCTGATGGAGCCCGCATTGCAGGGACTGTCCTGTTTCTTTGCAGGGGTGATGACCTATCATCTCTATCAGGTTATCCACACCAAGAGCATTTCGCGCTGGCTGCACACTGCCCTGGAAGTAGTCGGGATTTGGCTCACAGTGAGTGTGCTGCTGAGTAACATCGATCACAAACAGATCGGTCTGATGCTGGTGTTCTGCGCGGTCATGTTGATTTTCTCCTTCGAGGGAGGGGTGATCTCGACCTTGCTGAAAGCTCGCCCGTTCGAGAAGCTGGGCGTGCTGTCCTACTCGATCTACATGACCCATGCGATGGTACTGTTCGCCTTCACCCTGGGCATGCTTCTGTTAGGGAAAGTCACCGGCTACACCTTTGTCACTTACGCTGCTGCGGCGCCAGGCCCGATGCTTTCATTCAATAACGCAATGGCTGATAACTTCCTGCTGCTTGGCCTGTCAATCATCATCGTGGGCATATCTGCGGTCAGCTACCGCCTCATTGAACAGCGCGGTATCGAATGGGGCAAACGCTTGAGCAGGAGAGGGCGGACCACCTCGCCGATTAGTCCAAGGAAGACCGTTAGCCAAACCTCTAGACAAAAAAAGCCCCAATCGATTCGCATCGTTGGGGCTGTTTTGATAGCGGGTGAACCTTAGAAATCCAGGTTCGATACCGCCAGTGCGTTGGCTTCAATGAAGTCGCGGCGTGGTTCTACTGCATCACCCATCAGGGTGTTGAAGATCTGATCAGCGCCGATGGCGTCTTCGATCGTCACCTTAAGCATACGTCGCACGCTCGGATCCATCGTGGTTTCCCACAACTGATCAGGGTTCATCTCACCAAGACCCTTATAGCGCTGGATGGTGTGACGCTTGGTGCTCTCTGCCATTAGCCAGGCCAGCGCTTCCTTGAACTCGGTGACCGCTTTCTTGCGCTCGCCACGTTGCACGTAAGCGCCTTCTTCCAGCAGCGTGCTGATCTGCGCACCCAGCGCAGTGACTGTTTTGTAGTCATTGCTACCAAAGAAATCGCGGTTGAACGTCACGTAGTTGGACAGACCATGGGAGATCAGCTCGACCTCTGGCAGCCACACGTTACGCTCGCGGTCTTCGCGCAAGCTGGCTTTGTAGACCAGGCCGGATTTCTCACCCACACGCAGACGTTCATCAAACTTCGCCAGCCACTCTTGCATGGCTGCGTGATCCGACAGCTGCTCCATTGGTACAGCCGGCAGGTAGACGAAGTGCTCGGTCAGCTCTTGCGGGTACAGGCGGGACAGACGTTTCAAGGTCTTCATGACCATACGGAAATCGTGAACCAGTTTCTCCAGTGCTGCGCCGGAGATGCCAGGTGCCGATTCGTTCAGGTGCAGGCTCGCATCTTCCAGGGCCGACTGGGTCATGTACTCTTCCATGGCCTCGTCGTCTTTGATGTACTGCTCTTGCTTGCCTTTCTTCACCTTGTACAGCGGCGGCTGGGCAATGTAGATGTAGCCACGCTCAACCAGTTCCGGCAATTGACGGAAGAAGAAGGTCAGCAACAGAGTACGGATGTGCGAACCGTCGACGTCGGCATCGGTCATGATGATGATGTTGTGGTAGCGCAGCTTCTCGATGTTGTATTCGTCACGGCCGATACCGCAGCCCAGTGCCGTGATCAACGTGCCCACTTCCTGGGACGAGATCATCTTGTCGAAGCGCGCCTTTTCCACGTTCAGGATCTTGCCCTTGAGTGGCAGGATGGCCTGAGTCTTACGGTTCCGTCCCTGCTTGGCGGAGCCGCCAGCAGAGTCACCTTCCACGAGGTACAGTTCGGAAAGGGCAGGGTCCTTTTCCTGGCAGTCAGCCAGTTTGCCGGGCAGGCCGGCAATATCCAGCGCACCTTTGCGGCGAGTCATCTCACGGGCTTTACGCGCAGCTTCACGAGCACGTGCCGCGTCGATCATCTTGCCGACGACGGCTTTCGCTTCGTTCGGGTTCTCGAGCAGGAAATCAGAGAAGTATTTGCCCATCTCCTGTTCAACCGCGGTCTTCACTTCCGAAGACACCAGCTTGTCTTTCGTCTGCGAGCTGAACTTTGGATCAGGGACTTTGACGGAGATGATCGCCGTCAGGCCTTCACGCGCGTCGTCGCCGGTGGTGGCGACTTTGTGCTTCTTCGCCAGACCTTCCTGCTCGATGTAGTTGTTCAGGTTACGCGTCAGGGCAGAACGGAAACCCACGAGATGAGTACCACCGTCGCGCTGCGGAATGTTGTTGGTGAAGCACAACAGGTTTTCGTTGAAGCTGTCATTCCACTGCAGAGCAATCTCAACGCCGATGCCATCCTCACGCTGGATGTTGAAGTGAAAGACCTGGTTCACAGGCGTCTTGTTGGTGTTCAGGTATTCAACGAATGCCCGCAGACCACCTTCATATTTGAACAATTCTTCCTTGCCGCTACGCTCGTCTTTAAGAACGATACCCACGCCGGAGTTCAGGAAAGACAGCTCACGAATCCGCTTGGCCAAAATGTCCCAGCTGAAGTGAATGTTTTTGAAGGTTTCAGAGGAAGGCTTGAAGTGGATCTCTGTTCCAGTGGTGTCACTTTCGCCAACGATTTGCATCGGCTCTTGTGGAACACCGTGTACGTACGTCTGTTCCCAGACTTTTCCACTACGGCGAACGGTGAGATTCAAAACCTCGGACAGCGCGTTGACGACTGAAACGCCCACACCGTGCAGACCGCCGGATACCTTGTAGGAGTTATCGTCAAACTTACCGCCTGCGTGCAACACAGTCATGATGACTTCGGCAGCGGACACGCCTTCTTCTTTGTGCACATCAACAGGAATGCCACGACCGTTGTCGCGAACAGTGATCGACTCATCCGGGTGAATGATGATGCTTATGTCGTCACAGTGACCGGCCAACGCCTCGTCGATCGAGTTGTCCACAACCTCGAACACCATATGGTGCAGGCCGCTGCCGTCGTCTGTGTCGCCGATATACATACCAGGACGTTTGCGTACGGCATCGAGCCCTTTCAGCACTTTGATACTGGTCGAGTCGTACGTTTGGTTTTCGCTCATGCCTTCACTCCCGGTGGTCGTGGGTCTGGGTGATATTGCCGTGTTCCACGTGGAACAAAGCAACTGGCGTTTCCGTATGCCAGCCTTCCCTCAACAATTCATGATCTACGCAGGTGATGAATACCTGGCAGCGTAATTCTTCCAACAGGCGACATAGCGCACTGCGGTGATTCTCATCGAGCTCTGATGGCAGATCGTCGACGAGGTAAATACATTGGCCACGACGGGCCGTACTGACTAAATGTCCCTGAGCAATGCGGAGGGCGCAGACCACGAGTTTCTGTTGCCCGCGAGAAAGAATGTCCGCCGCGTTGTGACCGCCGAGTCGCAGCCGTAAATCTGCGCGTTGAGGCCCTGCCTGGGTGTGACCCATCTGCTGATCACGGTAGAGGGACGACGCGAGTACGTCACTCAGGTTTTTTTCCTTGTCCCATCCTCGATAGTAACTAAGCGTCAGCCCATCGATCTGAACAAGCTCACTCAGGGTTTGCTCGAACACCGGCTTCAGCGCCTTGATATAGGCGCGCCGAAACTCGTCAATTTCATCGCTCGCAACGCACAGCTCACGGTCCCATGCGGCCTGTGAAGCGGCGTCAAGTGTACCATGGCGAAGCCACGAGTTCCGCTGCCTGAGGGCCTTCTGAAGCCGCTGCCAAGTCGACATAAAACGAGGTTCCACGTGGAACACTCCCCAATCCAGAAACTGACGCCGGATCTTGGGAGCACCTTCAAGCAACCGGAAGCTGTCGGGATTGATCAGCTGCAGTGGCAACGTCTCGGCGAGTTGCGCGGCACTTTTCGCATTCTGACCATCGATGCGAATCTGAAAATCCCCCTGACGGTCACGTGAGACGCCAAGACTACTGTGGCCACCTTCAGCGAGTTCAACCTGGCCAAAGACCGTGCATGCAGGTTGTTCGTATTGAATGACCGGTTGCAGCCGAACGCTGCGGAAGGAGCGCGCCAAACCGAGTAGATAGATGGCTTCCAGGACACTGGTTTTCCCACTGCCGTTAGCGCCGTACAAGATGTTAATGCGGGGAGAAGGGGAGAAGGTCACCGGGTGCAGATTGCGCACCCCGGTGACCGAGACGCGGCTAAGAGACATTAATCAACTGCTGTTACAGACGCATCGGCATAACGACATAGGCCGAGTCGTCATTGCCGGACTCCTGCACCAAGGCGCTGCTGTTCGAATCCGAAAGAATCAGACGGACTTGCTCTGTGGTCATGACACCCAATACGTCGAGCAGATAGCTAACGTTGAATCCGATCTCAAGTGAGCTGCCGTTGTAGTCGACGCTGATTTCTTCCTCGGCTTCTTCCTGCTCCGGGTTGTTCGCTTGAATCTTCAGCTGACCGTTCGCCAACTGAAGGCGGATACCCCGATACTTCTCGTTAGAGAGAATCGCGGTCCGGCTGAACGCCTCGCGCAGCGCCTGACGATCGCCTACGACCAGCTTGTCGCCGCCCTTGGGCAAGACTCGCTCATAGTCAGGGAATTTACCGTCAACCAGTTTCGATGTGAACGTGAACTCACCGGTGGTCGCACGAATATGATGCTGACCCAGCACGATACTGACCAGACCATCTTGCTCGGTCAGCAGTCGTGCCAGTTCAAGGATGCCCTTACGCGGGACGATCACCTGGTGACGGTCAGCCTGCTCGATCTCTGCAGCCATGGAACACATCGCCAGACGGTGACCATCAGTTGCGACCGCGCGGAGAATGCCAGACTGGACCTCAAGCAGCATGCCGTTTAGATAGTAGCGTACGTCCTGCTGAGCCATGGCAAAGCTGGTGCGCTCGATCAACCGGCGCAGTTTGCTTTGAACAAGGCTGAACGTAAGCGAACCCGGGCCTTCCTCGACGGTTGGGAAGTCGTTGGCAGGCAGGGTGGACAGCGTGAAGCGACTACGGCCTGCTTTAACGATCAGCTTCTGCTCATCGAGCTTGATGTCGATAAGGGCGTCATTGGGAATGCTTTTGCAGATGTCCATCAGCTTGCGCGCAGGAACGGTGATTTCCCCCGGCTCTGCAGGCTCTTCCAGTTGGACGCGGCCGACCAGCTCGACTTCCAGGTCAGTACCCGTCAAAGACAACTGCTGGCCCTCTACGACCAGGAGCACGTTTGACAGAACCGGCAAGGTCTGACGGCGTTCGACAACGCCCGCGACCAGTTGCAGGGGTTTCAACAGGGCTTCGCGTTGAATGGTGAAATGCATGGTCTAGTCCCTTGCCTCGATAAGCTGCGTTGGCATCACGTTGTCAAAGTCCGCAGCAGGTTCTTGTAGTCCTCGCGGATGTCCGCATCGGATTCTTTCAATTCGTTGATCTTCCGGCACGCATGCAACACGGTTGTGTGGTCGCGGCCGCCAAACACATCGCCGATTTCGGGAAGGCTGTGGTTGGTCAGTTCCTTGGACAATGCCATTGCCACTTGTCGCGGTCGCGCGACAGATCTGGAACGGCGTTTGGACAGCAGGTCGGAGATCTTGATCTTGTAGTACTCAGCAACAGTCCGCTGAATGTTATCCACACTCACCAGCTTGTCCTGCAACGCGAGCAAGTCCTTCAACGACTCCCGGATGAGCTCGATCGTGATGTCCCGGCCCATGAAGTGTGAGTGAGCGATGACACGCTTCAGCGCACCCTCGAGCTCACGCACATTGGATCGGATGCGCTGCGCGATGAAGAACGCGGCGTCATGAGGGAGGTCGACCTTCGCCTGATCCGCCTTCTTCATCAAAATCGCCACCCGTGTTTCCAGCTCAGGCGGCTCGACCGCGACCGTCAGGCCCCAACCGAAACGAGACTTCAGGCGCTCTTCCAGGCCTTCGATCTCTTTAGGGTAGCGGTCACTCGTTAGAATAACCTGCTGACCCCCTTCGAGAAGGGCGTTAAAGGTGTGGAAAAATTCTTCCTGGGAACGCTCTTTGCGGGCAAAGAATTGAATGTCATCGATCAGCAGTGCATCGACTGAGCGATAAAAGCGTTTGAACTCATTGATTGCATTGAGCTGCAACGCCTTGACCATATCCGCGACAAAACGCTCGGAGTGCAGATACACAACCTTGGCATTCGGGTTTTTCTTGAGCAGGTGGTTACCCACAGCGTGCATCAAGTGAGTTTTACCCAAGCCCACGCCGCCATAAAGGAAGAGAGGGTTATAGCCATGCTTGGGATTGTCCGCTACCTGCCAGGCGGCCGCCCGGGCCAGTTGGTTGGATTTACCTTCGACAAAGTTTTCGAACGTGAATGTCCTGTTCAGATAGCTGGTGTGCTTCAGCGCGCCTTCAACCTGAACATTACGCTGCTCGGCGCGAGCAGGGGCTTGCTGGGAACTGGCGCCAGCCATTGGATCGAAGCTCGCCCGGGAGGGCTCGTCTTCGACATTCAAAGAGGTCTGAATCATCGGAGCAGGCGTCACGACGGACTGCGGTGCCCGTGAGGCCACCGGCGCTTCGCCGGTGGTTACCAGCTGAGCGGCCTGAGATGCGGCGGCGGCTGCAGCGAGCGGTGCATTCGGGGCCGCACGGGGCGCCGAGCTACGCTTGCTGCCTATTAATAAGGAAAGCGCCGGTGTGACTCCCTGACCGTGCTCGCCCAGCAGCTCGAGCAATCGACCTAGGTACTTCTCATTTACCCAGTCCAGCACAAATCGGTTGGGCGCATACACGCGCAGTTCGTCACCTTCGGCTTCAACCTGTAACGGACGGATCCAGGTGTTAAATTGCTGGGCAGGCAGCTCATCGCGCAAAAGCTCAACGCATTGCTGCCAAAGTTCCACTGACACAAATATCCCCTAGATTCTGAAGCCGGCGCGGCAAAAACAAGCGGCCATTGTAACCACCCGTAGCGGACTTATCCACATGAAGGTAGGGCACCAAGGCATCAAACCCGACAAAAATCCCTGAAAAAAACGATCGCCGGTGGATAGTTAAGATCTGTGGATAACCCCGCTTCAGCTCGTTGCATAACCCCCGCCTGAAACCTGTGGATAAAGCACCTGTGCATAACTACACATTCTATGCACAGGTTGTAGCCAGCTGCCGCACAACCGCAGCACCGCTTGTGGACAGACTTTCTTCGCTCTGTACATCAAGCGCTACGTGGCCTGCAGAACCTTATCCACAGAAATTCTCGCCCTAAGCTTTTATAAGCTTTACAAAGAAGCTTTAAATACCTTCCTTCTTTATTTCTATATTTACGTTTCAAGAATGCCTCGTCCGATCACTCGCTGTCGATGGAATGCACTCAGCAAGTAAATGCAAGAAACGTTGGTTGGAAATTGACCTGCGTGCCCGCTTTCTCTAGAATCCCCGGTCTCTTAAAACGGGGGCCATTCCGGCCCGTTGTGGACGAACCAGGTAACACGCCATGAAACGTACTTTCCAACCCAGCACTATCAAGCGCGCTCGCACCCACGGTTTCCGTGCTCGTATGGCCACCAAAAACGGTCGCGCAGTTCTGTCGCGTCGTCGCGCCAAAGGCCGTAAGCGTCTGGCGGTTTGATTAATCGGCACAGGTGGTGAGTCAGGACTTCAGTCGGGAAAAGCGTTTGCTGACACCCCGGCATTTCAAGGCAGTCTTTGACTCCCCCACCGGCAAGGTTCCGGGGAAAAATCTCCTGCTCCTTGTGCGCAACAACGACCTTGATCATCCCCGTCTCGGGCTGGTGATCGGGAAGAAGAGCGTGAAGCTCTCCGTCGAGCGCAACCGTTTGAAACGCCTGATGCGTGAGTCGTTTCGCCTTCACCAGGACAACCTGGTCGGATGGGATATCGTCGTCGTCGCACGCAAAGGCTTGGGTGACATTGAAAACCCCGAATTGATTCAGCATTTCGGCAAGCTCTGGAAACGTCTGGCGCGCAGCCGGCCCGATCCCGAACTTAAAACCGAAACTGCGGGGGTAGACAGTCCTGATGCGTAAACTGGCGCTCGTTCCGATCCAGTTTTACCGCTATGCCATCAGTCCTCTGATGGCCAGTCACTGTCGTTTCTACCCCAGTTGCTCCTGCTACGCGTACGAGGCCATTGAAAATTATGGTCTGGTGCGCGGTGGCTGGCTGACCTTACGTCGCTTAGGTCGGTGTCATCCGTGGAATCCCGGTGGTTATGACCCGGTTCCACCTGCTCCCACCTCCCGTTCCTCTTCGATGGCCGAGTAATCATGGATATTAAACGCACGATCCTGATCGTCGCCCTGGCAATCGTGACCTATGTCGGTGTCCTGAAATGGAACCAGGACTACGGTCAGGCTGCCTTGCCGACTCAGAATGTTGCTGCCAACACCAATACATCCGCTATTCCTGATGCTCCGCAAGGTTCAGCGACTGCCAATGCAGACGTTCCTAGCGCGACCGGCGAAGTGGCTGCGCCGGCGGAAATGCCGGTGGCTACCAGCAAAGATTTGATCCAGGTGAAGACAGACGTCCTCAATCTGGAGATTGATCCGGTAGGCGGCGACGTGGTGCAGCTTCGTTTGCCACTTTATCCACGCCGTCAGGATCACCCCGAGATTCCTTTCCAGCTGTTCGATAACGGCGGCGAGCGGATTTTCCTGGCTCAGAGCGGTCTGACTGGCGCGAACGGTCCTGATGCCCGAGCCACGGGTCGTCCTGTTTATTCGGCTACGCAGAAAAGTTTTCAGCTGGCTGACGGTCAGAACGACCTCGTCGTCGACCTGAAATTCAGCGACGGCGGCGTTAACTACATCAAGCGTTTCACGTTCAAACGCGGCCTGTATGACCTGACCGTTTCTTACGTGATTGACAACCAGAGCGCTCAGGCGTGGAACGGTAACCTGTTCGCACAACTGAAACGCGATGCGAGCGCTGATCCATCCTCGACGACTGCCACCGGTACCGCAACCTATCTGGGTGCTGCCATGTGGACACCTTCGGAACCCTACAAAAAGGTTTCCATGAAGGACATCGACAAAGGGTCGGTTAAGGATACTGTTCAGGGTGGCTGGGTTGCCTGGTTGCAGCACTACTTCGTGACCGCCTGGATTCCGAACAAGACTGACAGCAACACCGTCACCACCCGTAAGGACAGTGCCGGCAATTACATCATCGGTTTCACAGGCCCGGCATTGACGGTCGCACCTGGCGCGAAAGCCGAGACGACTGCAACGCTTTACGCCGGTCCGAAGAGTCAGGCAGTCCTGAAGGAGTTGTCCCCAGGTCTGGAATTGACAGTGGATTACGGGATTCTGTGGTTCATTGCCCAGCCTATTTTCTGGCTGCTGCAACATATCCACAGCATCGTGGGTAACTGGGGCTGGTCGATCATCTTCCTGACCATGCTGATCAAGGGGCTTTTCTTCCCTCTGTCGGCGGCCAGTTACAAATCCATGGCACGCATGCGCGCTGTCGCTCCGCGCTTGGCCGCGCTGAAAGAACAACATGGCGACGATCGTCAGAAGCTTTCTCAGTCGATGATGGAGCTGTACAAGAAAGAGAAGATCAACCCGTTGGGTGGATGCTTGCCGATCCTTGTACAGATGCCGGTGTTCCTGTCGCTGTACTGGGTACTGCTTGAAAGCGTCGAAATGCGCCAGGCACCTTGGCTGCTGTGGATAACCGACCTGTCGATCAAGGACCCGTTCTTTATCCTGCCGATCATCATGGGCGCTACCATGTTCATCCAGCAGCGTTTGAACCCGACACCTCCGGATCCTATGCAGGCCAAGGTCATGAAGCTGATGCCAATCATCTTCACGTTCTTCTTCCTGTGGTTCCCGGCCGGTCTGGTGCTGTACTGGGTAGTGAACAACACCTTGTCCATCACTCAACAGTGGTACATCACCCGCAGCATCGAAGCGAAAGCCAAGAAAGCTGAAGCCTGATCTACCCTGTTAACAAGTTATTCAAAACGCCCCCTCGTGGGGCGTTTTGCTATCCGTCGGTTGCCCAGGAGTCGGCCCATGAACGTACGTTTTGAAACCATTGCGGCCATTGCAACGGCTCCCGGACGAGGAGGCGTCGGTATCGTCCGTATTTCCGGTCCCCAGGCCGGCAAGTGTGCAGAGGCGATTCTCGGCAAACTGCCACAACCTCGGTACGCGCATTACGGCGCCTTCAAGGGAGAAAACGGCGCAGTTATCGACGAAGGCATTGGTCTCTACTTTTCCGGCCCTAACTCATTCACCGGAGAAGATGTGCTCGAGCTTCAAGGGCATGGCGGGCCCGTGGTTCTGGACATGTTGCTGCAACGTTGCGTGCAGTTGGGGTGCCGTCTGGCACGGCCAGGGGAATTCAGTGAGCGCGCATTTCTCAACGACAAGCTCGACCTTGCCCAAGCCGAGGCCATCGCTGACCTTATCGAAGCGAGTTCTGCACAGGCCGCACGTAACGCGTTGAAATCGCTGCAGGGGGCATTTTCCCAGCGAGTGCATGAGCTCACGGAGAAACTGATTAGCCTGCGCATTTATGTCGAAGCAGCAATCGACTTCCCTGAGGAAGAGATCGACTTTCTCGCCGACGGTCATGTTCTGGCCATGCTGGAAAACGTTCGCAGTCAGTTATCCACAGTGCTGCGCGAAGCCAACCAGGGCGCTTTGCTCAGAGATGGCATGAATGTAGTCATTGCGGGTAGACCCAATGCTGGCAAATCCAGTCTGCTGAACGCACTTGCAGGCAAAGAGGCGGCGATTGTGACTGAGATCGCGGGCACAACCCGTGATGTCCTGCGCGAACATATCCACATTGATGGCATGCCTCTCCACGTCGTGGACACGGCCGGGTTGCGCGACACCGACGATCAGGTGGAGAAGATAGGCGTACAACGCGCACTTCAGGCGATAGGTCAGGCAGACCGCATCTTGCTGGTGGTGGATGCGACAGCGCCAGAGGCGGTCGATCCCTTCGCGTTGTGGCCGGAGTTTCTTGATCAACGACCTGATCCTGCCCATGTCACCTTGATTCGTAACAAGGTCGACCTGAGTGATGAGCCGGTGGAACTGGTGACCAGCATCGATGGCCACGTGACCATCAGTCTCAGCGCCAAGGCTGGTGGTGATGGCGTGGAGCTTCTGCGCGAGCATCTAAAGGCGTGCATGGGGTATCAGCAAACCGCTGAAGGAAGCTTCAGTGCAAGACGTCGCCACCTCGAGGCGCTGCACAAGGCAAGCGCCTCTCTTGAGCATGGTCGCTCGCAGCTGACCCTGGCGGGCGCCGGTGAGTTGCTAGCCGAAGATTTGCGCCAGGCGCAGCAGTCCTTGGGCGAAATTACCGGCGCATTCAGCTCGGACGATTTGCTGGGACGAATTTTCTCCAGCTTCTGCATCGGCAAATAACGCCTCGCTCTATCCCCAGGCAGGTCAATCTCTCCGGATCTGCCCCATCTCGATTCATTCTTCTGACTTTTCCAGGCTCCCAATCAATGGCGGGAGGGCGCAATTGCGCCTCAAGTTCCACTCTTCAGCACCTGTTGGCACCGATAAGCCCTGTGCATAACCGCGGCTAAGCTCGGTTGATAAGCAGGCATCTGAGCTGAGGATAATTCGCCCTGTGGACAACCATCGGTTTAATCCACAGGCTCCGGCAGGTTATCCAAGGGGCTCTTTGGCACATGGGCACAGGCTTTTGATTCCCTGTACATCAGGCAATATAAAGCTTTCAGAGCTTTATCCACAGAAATGTGGCTCAGTAGAAATAAACATAAAAACAAAGATCTTATAAATTTCTTTCTTTTTAATTTCTATAACCACCACTCATCCACAGCTGGTTAGATTTTGCGCAACGGGTTTCTTAAGGGGGGGTAAGTCCCTATACTTGCCGCCATTCCTATTCCCCCCAAATAACAGGCACGAGGTGCGTGGTGGATTTCCCTTCCCGTTTTCAAGTGATCGTCATCGGCGGCGGTCATGCCGGTACCGAGGCAGCACTGGCGTCCGCACGTATGGGTGCTACCACCCTGCTGCTTACGCACAACGTGGAAACCCTCGGCCAAATGAGTTGCAACCCGGCCATTGGTGGCATCGGTAAAAGTCATCTGGTCAAAGAGATCGATGCACTGGGCGGTGCGATGGCAACGGCCACTGACAAAAGCGGCATCCAGTTTCGTGTGCTCAACAGCCGTAAAGGCCCAGCAGTCCGGGCGACCCGTGCCCAGGCGGACCGCGTGCTGTACAAGGCAGCGGTCAGAGAAATAATCGAAAACCAGCCCAACCTGTGGATATTCCAGCAGGCATGCGACGACCTGATCGTCGAGCACGACCAGGTGCGCGGCGTCGTTACTCAGATGGGCCTGCGTTTTCTGGCCGACTCTGTGGTTCTCACCACCGGTACCTTTCTGGGCGGACTTATCCACATCGGTCTGCAGAACTATTCGGGCGGCCGCGCCGGTGATCCGCCGTCCATTGCGCTTGCACGCAGGCTGCGTGAACTACCGCTGAGAGTGGGCCGCCTGAAAACGGGCACACCTCCGCGCATCGATGGCCGATCTGTGGATTTCTCGGTGATGACTGAACAACCGGGGGATACGCCAATTCCCGTGATGTCGTTCATGGGTTCCAAGGCTCAGCACCCGAGCCAGGTCAGCTGCTGGATTACCCACACCAACGCTCGGACCCACGAAATCATCGCGGCCAATCTTGATCGGTCGCCGATGTACTCCGCTGCCGGGGAAATCGAAGGGGTCGGGCCGCGTTATTGCCCGTCGATTGAAGACAAGATCCATCGTTTTGCCGACAAGGAAAGCCATCAGGTGTTTATCGAACCGGAAGGTTTGACGACCCATGAGCTTTATCCAAACGGTATATCGACCTCGCTGCCGTTTGACGTCCAACTGCAGATCGTTCGGTCTATCCGCGGAATGGAAAACGCCCACATCGTGCGGCCTGGCTATGCCATCGAGTACGACTACTTCGATCCGCGCGACCTGAAGTACAGCCTGGAAACCAAGGTTATCGGTGGGTTGTTTTTCGCAGGACAGATCAACGGCACAACCGGTTACGAAGAGGCCGGTGCCCAAGGTTTACTCGCGGGCGCCAACGCAGCGCTTCGGGCTCAAGGCAGGGACAGCTGGTGTCCGCGTCGCGATGAGGCTTACATCGGCGTGTTGGTGGATGACCTGATTACGCTGGGCACCCAGGAGCCGTACCGGATGTTCACCTCGCGTGCCGAGTACCGCTTGATTTTGCGGGAAGACAATGCGGACTTGCGTTTGACCGAACAAGGTCGGGCGCTCGGCTTGGTCGACGATGCCCGCTGGGCGGCGTTCTGTGCCAAGCGTGAAGGCATCGAGTTGGAAGAACAGCGTCTGAAATCCACCTGGATTCGTCCGGGTACCGAGCAGGGCGACGCAGTCTCGGCTCACTTCGGTACCCCGTTGACCCATGAATACAATCTGCTGAATCTGTTGAGCCGTCCCGAAGTGGACTACGCCAGTCTGGTTGCGCTGACCGGTAACGGCTCGCCTGACCCGCAGGTCGCTGAACAAGTCGAAATCAAGACCAAGTACGCCGGTTACATCGACCGTCAGCAAGACGAGATTGCTCGTCTGCGGGCCAGCGAAAACACCCGGCTACCAGCTGATATCGATTACACAGGGATCTCCGGTCTGTCCAAGGAAATCCAGAGCAAGCTGGGGATAACTCGTCCGGAAACGCTGGGCCAGGCCTCGCGGATTCCCGGCGTCACGCCAGCGGCGATTTCTCTGCTGATGATTCATTTGAAAAAACGCGGCGCGGGCCGTCATTTGGAGCAAAGCGCTTGAGTTCGATGGTTACCCCGCAGCATGCAGAAGAACTGACCCTTGGCGCTCGAGAGCTTGGTGTCGAGCTGAGCGAAAGCCAGCACCGCCAGTTGCTGGCGTACCTGGCTTTGCTGATCAAGTGGAACAAGGCCTACAACCTGACTGCCGTTCGTGATCCGGATGAGATGGTGTCTCGCCATCTGCTGGACAGCTTGAGCGTGGTGCGTTTCATCGAAGGTGAGCGTCAGCTGGATGTCGGCAGCGGCGGCGGGATGCCCGGCATTCCGCTGGCCATCCTGTTTCCGGAGATGAAAGTCATGGTGCTGGACAGCAACGGCAAGAAGACCCGGTTTCTGACGCAGGTCAAACTCGAGCTGGCGCTAGCCAACCTGGAAGTTATCCACAGCCGTGCCGAAGCATTCCAGCCCGCGCTGCCGTTCAACGGCATCATCTCCCGCGCCTTCAGCAGTCTGGAAGACTTTACCCAGTGGACTCGGCACATGGGCGACGGCGAAACACGCTGGTTGGCAATGAAGGGTCTGCATCCAGTGGATGAACTGGTAGCATTGCCCGCAGATTTTCATCTGGAAAGCGCACAAGCCTTGGCCGTACCCGGTTGCCAAGGTCAACGGCATCTGCTGATACTGCGCCGCACGGCATGACAGGGAACACACGCAAGAATGGCTAAGGTATTCGCGATAGCGAACCAAAAAGGGGGTGTGGGTAAAACCACAACCTGCATCAACCTCGCGGCTTCGCTGGTGGCAACCAAGCGTCGGGTGCTGTTGATCGATCTCGATCCGCAAGGCAATGCCACCATGGGCAGTGGTGTGGATAAGCACGGGCTTGAGCATTCGGTTTACGACTTGCTGATCGGCGAGTGCGACCTGAATCAGGCCATGCACTTTTCTGAGCACGGCGGTTATCAGCTGCTACCGGCAAACCGCGATCTGACCGCTGCCGAGGTGGTCCTGCTGGAAATGCAGATGAAGGAATCGCGTCTGCGAGCAGCACTGGCACCCATCCGCGAGAACTACGATTACATTCTCATCGACTGCCCTCCATCTTTGTCGATGCTGACGCTCAACGCGCTGGTCGCGGCCGACGGCGTGATTATCCCCATGCAGTGCGAATACTTTGCGCTCGAAGGTTTGAGCGACCTTGTGGATAACATCAAGCGCATCGGTGAACTGCTCAATCCTCAACTCAAGATCGAAGGCTTGCTGCGGACCATGTATGACCCTCGGCTTAGCCTGATCAACGATGTTTCGGCGCAGCTCAAAGAACATTTCGGCGAGCAGCTGTACGACACCGTTATTCCGCGCAATATTCGTCTGGCCGAGGCGCCTAGCTTCGGTATGCCGGCATTGGCGTACGACAAGACTTCTCGCGGCGCGCTGGCTTACCTGGCGCTTGCGGGCGAAATGGTCCGTCGCCAACGTCGCGGCAGTCGCACCGCGGCTCAGCCCACTTAAGGAAATTCCATGGCCGTCAAGAAACGTGGACTCGGACGTGGGCTGGACGCACTGCTGAGCAGCCCCACCGTCACCGCACTGGAAGAACAGGCGGTGAAGGCGAGTGAGCGCGAGCTTCAACACATCCCGCTGGACCTTATTCAACGAGGCAAATACCAGCCGCGTCGTGATATGGATCCCCAGGCGCTGGAAGAACTGGCTAACTCGATCAAGGCGCAAGGGGTTATGCAGCCGATCGTGGTCCGCCCGATTGCCGACAACCGCTTCGAGATCATCGCGGGTGAACGCCGCTGGCGCGCCAGCCAGCAGGCAGGGATCGAGTCGATTCCTGCCATGGTGCGTGATGTGCCCGATGAAGCGGCCATCGCGATGGCGTTGATTGAGAACATCCAGCGCGAAGACCTGAATCCGATCGAGGAGGCGATTGCCCTGCAGCGTCTGCAGCAGGAATTTCAGCTGACCCAGCAGCAAGTTGCCGAGGCGGTGGGCAAGTCGCGAGTCAGCGTCGCCAATTTGCTGCGACTGATCGCATTGCCGGAAGTGATCAAGACCATGCTCTCCCATGGAGATCTTGAAATGGGCCACGCCCGTGCGTTGTTGGGACTGCCCGAAGATCAGCAGGTTGAAGGGGCGCGACATGTTGTCGCACGCGGGTTAACCGTGCGCCAGACTGAAGCACTGGTTCGCCAGTGGCTGAGCGGCAAACAGGAGGCTGCGGAACCTGTGAAGGCCGATCCTGATATCACTCGCCTGGAGCAGCGCCTGGCCGAGCGGCTGGGCTCTGCGGTGCAAATCCGCCATGGACAGAAGGGCAAAGGTCAGTTGGTCATCCGTTATAACTCGCTGGATGAGCTGCAGGGTGTGCTCGCTCACATTCGCTGAAACAAATCATGCGTAGCGCGTAGTCGGAAATCACTACCTGGCAGTTGAATAGGGGCTGAACCGCCCCTATACTCTGCGCGCATTTTGTCGGCACAATTTATGCCAAGTTGTTGATTTTGGCGGCCGGCTCACGAGGAGCCTATGTGATGGAGACACGCACGCCAAACCGCCTGCCATTCCATCGCCTGGCTGTTTTCCCGATCTTGCTGGCTCAGTTGATCGTCCTCTTGGGGGCAGCGCTGGCGCTTTGGCAGTGGAACGGCGTCGTAGCCGGGTATTCGGGGCTTTGCGGTGGCCTGATAGCCTGGCTGCCGAATGTGTATTTTGCTCATAAAGCATTCCGGTACTCCGGGGCCAGGGCAGCGCAGGCCATCGTTCGGTCGTTCTACGCCGGCGAGGCAGGCAAGTTGATTTTTACGGCAGTGCTCTTTGCACTGACGTTTGCAGGAGTAAAGCCGCTGGCTCCACTGGCGGTTTTTGGCGTTTTCATACTGACCCAACTGGTCAGTTGGTTTGCGCCCCTGCTACTGAGAACAAGACTTTCGAGACCTTAGGGCGTTTGAGGCAACCATGGCAGAGCAAACAGCTTCGGGCTATATCCAGCACCACTTGCAGAACTTGACCTTTGGTCATTTGCCTGACGGCAGTTGGGGCTTCGCGCATTCCGCAGCGGAAGCAAAAGAAATGGGCTTTTGGGCTTTCCACGTCGATACCCTCGGCTGGTCGGTCGCACTGGGTCTGATCTTCGTCCTCATCTTCCGCATGGCCGCAAAAAAGGCGACTTCCGGTCAACCGGGCGCGTTGCAGAACTTCGTTGAAGTGCTCGTAGAGTTCGTCGACGGCAGCGTCCGGGACAGCTTCCATGGCCGTAGCGCCGTGATCGCTCCTCTGGCATTGACCATCTTCGCCTGGGTATTCCTCATGAACGCCGTCGACTTGATTCCCGTCGATTGGATCCCGCAACTGGCGATCATGATCTCCGGTGATCACCACATTCCTTTCCGCGCCGTATCGACTACCGATCCGAACGCGACGCTGGGTATGGCACTGTCCGTGTTTGCCCTGATCATTTTCTACAGCATCAAAATCAAGGGTATCGGCGGCTTCATCGGCGAATTGACCCTGCACCCGTTCGGCAGCAAGAACGTTTTCGTTCAAGCGCTGTTGATTCCGGTGAACTTCCTGCTTGAATTCGTGACTCTGGTGGCCAAGCCGATCTCTCTGGCACTGCGGCTGTTCGGCAATATGTACGCGGGTGAACTGGTGTTCATTCTGATCGCGGTCATGTTCGGCAGCGGCCTGCTGTGGCTCAGCGGTCTGGGCGTGGTCCTGCAATGGGCGTGGGCTGTGTTCCACATCCTGATCATCACCCTGCAAGCGTTCATCTTCATGATGCTGACCATCGTCTACCTGTCGATGGCTCACGAAGATAACCATTGAGACCCGCCTGGCGAGTCTGATGATCCCCTCGCTTAGGTGAGGGGGTGCCCGCGAGGGCTTGATGTAAGAAACGATTTTGCTTTACCGCTTTAATCTAAGAAAACCTAACCAATACGACGTAAAAGTCGGGAGGAAAGATGGAAACTGTAGTTGGTCTAACTGCTATCGCTGTTGCACTGCTGATCGGCCTGGGCGCACTGGGTACTGCAATCGGTTTCGGCCTGCTGGGCGGTAAGTTTCTGGAAGGCGCTGCGCGTCAACCGGAAATGGTTCCAATGCTGCAAGTTAAAATGTTCATCGTGGCTGGTCTGCTCGACGCCGTGACCATGATCGGTGTTGGTATCGCTCTGTTCTTCACTTTTGCGAACCCCTTCGTTGGTCAACTCGCTGGCTGATCACTCGAATTTTCGAGTTGATTGGTGTGATGGACAACGAACGAGCGAGGTGTTGGCGTGAACATTAATGCAACCCTGATTGGCCAGTCCGTTGCGTTCTTCATTTTTGTGCTGTTCTGCATGAAGTTCGTGTGGCCTCCGGTCATCGCGGCTTTGCACGAACGTCAGAAGAAGATTGCGGATGGACTGGACGCTGCTACACGAGCAGCTCGCGACCTGGAGCTGGCCCAAGACAAAGTGGGTCAGCAACTGCGCGAAGCTAAGGCTCAGGCAGCTGAGATCATTGAGCAAGCCAAGAAACGCGGTACCCAGATTGTCGACGAAGCCCGTGAACAGGCTCGCGTTGAAGCTGACCGCATCAAGGCTCAGGCTCAGGCCGAGATCGAACAGGAACTGAACGGCGTCAAAGACGCGCTGCGCGCCCAATTGGGTAGCCTGGCAGTCAACGGCGCAGAGAAGATCCTGGGTGCCACAATCGATCAAAACGCGCACGCGGAGCTGGTAAACAAACTGGCTGCTGAAATTTAAGCGAGGGCGATCATGGCAGAACTGACCACGTTGGCCCGACCTTACGCTAAGGCAGCCTTCGAGCATGCACAGGCGCACCAGCAACTGGCCAATTGGTCAGCCATGCTCGGCCTGGCTGCTGCAGTGTCGCAAGACGACACAATGCAGCGCATGCTCAAGGCCCCGCGACTGACGAGCGCAGACAAGGCCGCCACTTTTATTGAAGTGTGCGGCGACAAGTTCGATGCCAAGGCACAGAATTTCATTCACGTCGTTGCTGAAAACGACCGTCTCCAGCTTCTGCCGGAGATCTCCGAACTGTTCGAGCTTTACAAGGCCGAGCAGGAAAAATCGGTAGATGTGGATGTGACCAGTGCTTTTGCATTGAACCAAGAACAGCAAGACAAACTCGCCAAGGTTCTCAGTGCACGGCTCGGCCGGGAAGTGCGCCTGCACGCTGCGGAGGATGCCGCCCTGATAGGTGGTGTCATCATCCGCGCCGGCGACCTGGTTATCGATGGCTCAGTTCGCGGCAAACTCGCGCAACTAGCCGAAGCATTGAAATCTTGAGTTTGAAGGGGCAGCAGAGCAATGCAGCAACTCAATCCTTCCGAAATAAGTGAAATCATCAAGGGCCGCATCGAGAACCTCGATGTTGCCTCCCAAGCCCGAAACGAAGGCACAGTCGTCAGCGTGTCTGACGGTATCGTGCGGATTCACGGTCTCGCCGACGCTATGTACGGTGAAATGATCGAGTTCCCGGGCGGCGTTTACGGTATGGCACTGAACCTGGAGCAAGACTCCGTGGGTGCTGTCGTACTGGGCGCTTACACCTCTCTGGCTGAAGGCATGAGTGCCAAGTGCACCGGCCGCATCCTCGAAGTTCCGGTTGGTAAGGAACTCCTGGGTCGCGTAGTCGACGCACTGGGTAACCCTGTCGACGGCAAAGGTCCGCTGAACAACACCGAGACCGACGCGGTCGAGAAAGTTGCTCCAGGCGTGATCTGGCGTAAGTCGGTAGACCAGCCTGTACAGACTGGCTACAAGGCTGTCGACGCGATGATCCCTGTCGGCCGTGGCCAGCGCGAGCTAATCATCGGTGACCGTCAGATCGGTAAAACCGCTCTGGCGATCGACGCGATCATCAACCAGAAAAACAGCGGTATTTTCTGCGTCTACGTTGCAATCGGTCAGAAGCAATCGACCATCGCCAACGTTGTTCGCAAACTGGAAGAAAACGGCGCTCTGGCCAACACGATCATCGTGGCGGCCAGTGCTTCGGAATCGCCTGCGCTGCAATTCCTGGCTCCGTATGCCGGTTGCACCATGGGCGAATACTTCCGCGACCGCGGTGAAGACGCACTGATCGTCTATGACGATCTGTCCAAGCAAGCTGTGGCTTATCGCCAGATTTCCCTGCTGCTGCGTCGTCCACCAGGCCGTGAAGCCTACCCAGGCGACGTGTTCTATCTCCACTCCCGTCTGCTGGAGCGTGCATCCCGCGTTTCGGAAGAGTACGTAGAGAAGTTCACCAATGGCGCAGTGACCGGCAAAACCGGCTCCCTGACCGCATTGCCGATCATCGAAACCCAGGCTGGCGACGTTTCCGCGTTCGTTCCGACCAACGTGATCTCCATCACTGACGGTCAGATCTTCCTGGAATCGGCCATGTTCAACTCCGGCATTCGCCCGGCAGTGAACGCCGGTGTTTCGGTATCCCGTGTGGGTGGTGCCGCTCAGACCAAGATCATCAAGAAGCTCTCCGGTGGTATCCGTACCGCTCTGGCTCAGTACCGTGAACTGGCAGCATTTGCCCAGTTCGCCTCTGACCTGGACGAAGCGACCCGTAAGCAACTTGAACATGGTCAGCGCGTTACCGAGCTGATGAAGCAGAAGCAATATGCGCCAATGTCGATCGCTGACATGTCGCTGTCGCTGTATGCCGCTGAGCGTGGGTTCCTGACTGACGTCGAAATCGCCAAGGTTGGCAGCTTTGAACAAGCGCTGATTGCTTACTTCAACCGAGATCACGCCGATTTGATGGCGAAGATCAACGTGAAGGGTGACTTCAATGACGAAATCGATTCTGGCCTGAAAGCCGGCATCGAGAAGTTCAAGGCCACCCAAACCTGGTAAGCCGCAGCGGGAGTCGCGAGGCTCCCGCTTGCTAACCTGATAGGTGTTACATGGCAGGCGCAAAAGAGATTCGCAGCAAGATTGCGAGCATCAAAAGCACGCAAAAGATCACCAGCGCCATGGAAAAAGTGGCGGTCAGTAAAATGCGCAAGGCTCAAATGCGCATGGCTGCTAGCCGTCCTTACGCGGAGCGCATCCGCCAGGTGATTGGTCATCTCGCCAACGCTAACCCGGAATACCGTCATCCCTTCATGATCGAACGCGAAGTAAAGCGCGTCGGTTACGTCGTGGTAAGCAGTGACCGTGGTCTGTGTGGTGGCTTGAATACCAACCTGTTCAAGGCTTTGGTCAAGGACATGGCGAAGAACCGTGAAAACGGCGTAGAGATCGATCTGTGCGTGGTCGGCAGCAAAGGTGCGGCGTTTTTCCGCAACTTCGGCGGTAACGTCGTCGCTGCGATCAGCCACTTGGGCGAAGAGCCGTCGATCAACGATTTGATCGGCAGCGTCAAGGTGATGCTGGATGCCTACCTGGAGGGCCGTATTGATCGCCTGTCCGTGGTGTCCAACAAATTCATCAACACCATGACTCAGCAACCAACGGTCGAGCAGTTGATTCCGTTGGTCGCGACCCAGGATCAAGAACTCAAGCACCACTGGGATTACCTGTACGAACCCGACGCCAAAGAGCTGCTGGACGGCTTGATGGTCCGTTATGTGGAGTCGCAGGTCTATCAGGCGGTGGTCGAGAACAACGCGGCTGAACAGGCTGCGCGGATGATCGCGATGAAGAACGCCACTGACAACGCCGGTGACCTGATCAGCGATTTGCAGCTGATCTACAACAAGGCGCGTCAGGCAGCGATCACCCAAGAGATCTCGGAAATCGTCGGCGGCGCTGCCGCGGTTTAACGGTTCAAATATTCAGAGGATCCAGCTAATGAGTAGCGGACGTATCGTTCAAATCATCGGCGCCGTGATCGACGTGGAATTTCCACGCGACAGCGTACCGAGCATCTACAACGCGCTGAAAGTACAAGGCGCGGAAACTACTCTGGAAGTTCAGCAACAGCTGGGCGACGGCGTAGTTCGTACCATTGCGATGGGTTCCACCGAAGGCTTGAAGCGCGGTCTGGACGTTATCGACAGCGGCGCAGCCATCTCCGTACCGGTCGGTAAAGCGACGCTGGGCCGGATCATGGACGTACTGGGTAACCCGATCGACGAAGCGGGCCCGATCGAAACCGAAGAGCGCTGGGGCATTCACCGTCCTGCACCTTCGTTCGCTGATCAGGCTGGCGGCAACGACCTCCTGGAAACCGGCATCAAGGTCATCGACCTGGTTTGCCCGTTTGCCAAGGGCGGTAAAGTCGGTCTGTTCGGTGGTGCCGGTGTCGGCAAGACCGTAAACATGATGGAGCTGATCCGTAACATCGCCATCGAGCACAGCGGTTATTCCGTGTTCGCCGGTGTGGGCGAGCGTACCCGTGAGGGTAACGACTTCTACCACGAGATGAAGGACTCCAACGTTCTGGACAAAGTAGCGCTGGTCTACGGTCAGATGAACGAGCCGCCGGGTAACCGTCTGCGCGTCGCTTTGACTGGCCTGACCATGGCTGAGAAGTTCCGTGACGAAGGTAACGACGTTCTGTTGTTCGTCGACAACATTTACCGTTACACACTGGCCGGTACTGAAGTATCCGCACTGCTGGGCCGTATGCCTTCTGCAGTAGGTTACCAGCCGACGCTGGCTGAAGAGATGGGCGTGCTGCAAGAGCGCATCACTTCGACCAAGGAAGGCTCGATCACGTCGATCCAGGCGGTATACGTACCGGCGGACGACTTGACCGACCCATCGCCAGCCACAACGTTTGCTCACCTGGACGCCACCGTCGTTCTGTCCCGTGACATCGCTTCTCTGGGTATCTACCCGGCGGTCGATCCACTGGACTCGACTTCGCGCCAGCTGGACCCGAACGTGATCGGTCAGGACCACTACGACACCGCTCGCGGCGTTCAGTATGTTCTGCAGCGTTACAAAGAGCTGAAAGACATCATCGCGATCCTGGGTATGGACGAGCTGTCGGAAACCGACAAGCAGTTGGTATCCCGCGCTCGTAAGATTCAGCGCTTCCTGTCGCAGCCGTTCTTCGTGGCTGAAGTCTTCACCGGTGCTTCGGGTAAATACGTTTCCCTGAAAGACACCATTGCTGGCTTCAAAGGCATCCTCGCCGGTGACTACGACCATCTGCCTGAACAGGCGTTCTACATGGTCGGCGGCATCGAAGAAGCGATCGAGAAAGCCAAGAAACTGTAATCCAGGCGCCCGGCAACGGGCGCTAATCAGGTTGAGGCATGCAAATGGCTATGACAGTCCATTGCGATATCGTCAGCGCGGAAGGAGAGATTTTCTCCGGTCTGGTCGAGATGGTGATTGCACACGGTAACCTGGGTGATATCGGTATTGCTCCAGGTCACGCACCGTTGATCACCGATCTGAAGCCAGGTCCGATCCGCCTGATCAAGCAGGGTGGCGAAGCCGAGGTGTTTTACATCTCCGGTGGTTTCCTTGAGGTTCAACCGAACATGGTCAAAGTGCTTGCCGATACCGTGCAACGCGCTGCTGATCTGGACGAAGCCTCAGCTCAGGAAGCCGTCAAGGCTGCCGAGCGTGCTCTGAATGAAAAAGGCGCAGATTTCGATTACGGAGCTGCTGCTGCACGTCTGGCGGAGGCCGCAGCTCAGCTGCGCACCGTCCAGCAAATTCGCAAGAAGTTCGGCGGCTAACCCCGGCGACCCGTTGCGCGATTGAGTAAAAGGGTAGCCTCGGCTACCCTTTTTCTTTTTTCGGCTTTCTCGCCTGAATCATCAGCCCGGCTAATGTGGCCTGCTCGTCTGGAATCCCTTCATGTCTCTCGATATCGTCATTCTCGCCGCGGGTCAGGGCACTCGCATGCGTTCCGCTCTGCCCAAGGTCTTGCATCCTGTAGCCGGTAAATCGATGCTCGGCCATGTTATTCACAGCGCACGCCAGCTTTCGCCCCAGGGCATTCACGTGGTCATAGGCCATGGAGCAGAGCGGGTCCGAGAGCAATTGGCGAGCGATGATCTGAATTTCGTGCTCCAAGACAAACAATTGGGCACTGGCCACGCCGTTGCTCAGGCGTTGCCAGCGCTGACGGCCGAGACGGTACTCATTCTTTATGGTGACGTCCCGCTCATACAAGTAGAGACCCTGAACCGCCTCCTCGCGCTGGTAAATGATCAGCAATTGGGTCTGCTGACGGTCACGCTGGAAGACTCGACCGGTTATGGCCGCATCGTCCGTGACGTGCAGCATCGCGTCAGCGCTATCGTCGAGCACAAGGATGCAACTGAAGAGCAGAAGGCTATCAAGGAAGGTAACACCGGAATCCTCGCGGTACCGGGCAAGTGCCTTGCCGACTGGCTGGGCCGCCTCTCCAATAAAAACGCCCAGGGTGAGTATTACCTGACTGACGTTATTGCCATGGCCGTCAATGATGGCCTCGTGGTCGCGACTGCTCAGCCCGACGACGCCATGGAAGTGCAGGGCGCCAATGACCGTAAACAGCTTGCCGAGCTCGAGCGTCATTACCAGCAGCGCGAAGCCCGCCGACTCATGGCGTTGGGCGTCACACTGCGCGACCCGGCGCGTTTCGACGTTCGTGGCGACGTTACTGTTGGCCGCGACGTGATGATCGACGTGAACGTCATCCTTGAGGGGCGAGTCGTCATCGAAGACGACGTCTCCATCGGGCCGAACTGCGTGATCAAGGACAGCACCTTGCGCAAGGGCGCAATCATCAAGGCGAACAGTCACCTTGAAGGGGCGATCGTTGGCGAAGGCGCGGATGCAGGACCTTTTGCTCGTTTGCGCCCGGGCAGCGTGCTCGACGCCCGTGCCCATGTGGGTAACTTCGTCGAATTGAAGAATGCTCATCTGGGCGAGGGCGCCAAGGCAGGCCATCTGACCTATTTGGGTGACGCAGTGATCGGCGCGCGCAGCAACATTGGCGCTGGCACCATCACCTGTAACTACGATGGCGCGAACAAGCATAAGACGGTGATGGGCGAAGACGTGTTCATCGGCTCGAACAACTCGCTGGTCGCCCCTGTGCATATCGCGTCAGGCGCTAGCACTGCCGCTGGCTCTACCATCAATCAGGATGTGCCGGCCGAACAACTTGCGGTTGCCCGTGCGCGCCAACGCAACATCGAAGGCTGGAAACGACCCGTGAAAATCAAGAAAGACTAAGTTATCCACAGGTCACATCGGCTGCTTGCCAGGCAGGCAGCTGATCCCGAGTCGCTAAACAACAACCCCTCTACAAAATCTCTTAACCATCCTCCCCAAAAATCCAACTCCCCCTTGACGAATATCTTTCGATGAGCTTTCATTGCGTTCGTTAACTTTCGAAACGAAACTTAAGCTAATCATGTCGAAACGTAATACGCCTCAACGCCGCCACAACATTCTTGCTCTGCTCAACGAGCAGGGGGAGGTAAGCGTGGACGAGTTGGCCAAACGCTTCGAAACCTCCGAGGTGACGGTCCGTAAGGATCTGGCTGCGCTCGAAAGCAATGGGTTGCTGCTTCGTCGTTATGGCGGCGCCATCCCCATGCCCCAAGAATTGATTGGCGAACCCGGCCAGCCGGTTTCCAGGTTCAAACAAGCCATTGCCCGCGCTGCTGTTGCCCGCATTCGGGAACACGCACGGATCATCATCGACAGCGGCAGTACCACGGCTGCAATGATTCCGGAGCTGGGTTTGCAGCCGGGTCTCGTTGTGATGACCAATTCCCTGCATGTCGCCAACGCGCTGGGTGAACTGGAGCACGAACCGGTCCTGCTGATGACCGGCGGCACATGGGACCCGCATTCAGAGTCGTTTCAGGGCCAGGTGGCGGAGCAGGTGCTGCGTTCCTACGACTTTGATCAGCTGTTCATCGGCGCCGACGGCATTGATCTGACCCGCGGTACAACCACATTCAACGAGCTTCTAGGGCTCAGCCGGGTGATGGCCGAAGTTGCCCGGGAAGTGATCGTGATGGTCGAGGCCGATAAGGTCGGTCGCAAGATTCCCAATCTGGAGCTGCCCTGGAGCAGCGTCCATACCCTCATTACCGATGACCGCCTGCCTCAAGAGGCACGCGAACAAATTCAGGCTCGCGGCGTAACCTTGATTTGCGCTGCTGTTTCCTAGGAGAAGAACCATGTGTGGAATTGTCGGCGCTGTTGCTGAACGGAATGTTACTGCCATCCTGCTGGAGGGCCTCAAGCGCCTGGAATACCGGGGCTACGACAGCGCTGGCGTGGCGTTATTCAACAACGCTGGCGTGCTTGAGCGTCGTCGTCGAGTCGGCAAGGTCAACGAACTGGAGCGGGCACTCGCCGGCGAACCGGTCACAGGCCGCCTCGGCATTGCCCACACCCGCTGGGCTACGCATGGTGCACCGTTGGAGCGCAACGCTCACCCACATTTCTCCAACGAGCAACTGGCGGTGGTGCACAACGGCATCATCGAAAACCATGAGCCGCTTCGCGAGCGCTTGAAGGGTCTGGGTTATGTGTTCACGTCTGACACGGACACCGAGGTCATTGTCCACCTGCTGCACCATAAACTGCAGGACACGCCCGATCTGGCTGCGGCTCTGAAGGCGACGGTCAAGGAACTGCACGGCGCCTATGGCCTTGCGGTCATCAGCGCACAACAACCGGATCGCCTGATTGCCGCTCGCAGTGGCAGCCCGCTGGTTGTGGGTCTGGGCCTTGGGGAAAACTTCCTCGCTTCCGATCAACTGGCGTTGCGTCAGGTGACGGACCGCTTCATGTACCTGGAAGAGGGTGACATCGTCGAGATCCGTCGCGACAGCGTGCAGATCTGGGACGCTTCCGGCTTGCCCGTCGAGCGTGAGATCGTTCAGTACCACGAGGGCGCAGAGGCGGCGGACAAAGGCGAGTACCGCCACTTCATGCTCAAGGAAATCCACGAGCAGCCAAAAGTCGTGCAGCGCACCCTGGAAGGCCGCCTCGGTCAGCAGCAGGTTCTGGTGCAGGCATTCGGACCGCAAGCGGCGGAGCTGTTCGCCAAAGTACGCAACGTGCAAATCGTCGCCTGCGGCACCAGCTATCACGCCGGCATGGTCGCGCGTTACTGGCTCGAAGGCCTGGCCGGCATTCCCTGCCAAGTCGAGGTGGCCAGCGAATTCCGCTACCGCAAGGTCGTGGTTCAGCCGGACACGCTGTTCGTTTCGATCTCCCAGTCCGGCGAGACGGCCGACACCCTGGCCGCGCTGCGCAATGCCAAGGAACTGGGTTTCCTCGCCAGCCTGGCGATCTGCAACGTAGGCATCAGTTCGCTGGTGCGTGAATCCGATCTGACCCTGCTCACTCAGGCTGGCCCCGAAATCGGCGTCGCGTCGACCAAGGCGTTCACCACGCAGCTGGTCGCGCTGATGCTGTTGACGCTGTCACTGGGTCAGGTCAAGGGCACGCTGGGCGCTGGCGTGGAAGCAGAACTGGTTGAAGAGCTGCGCCGCCTGCCGACCCGCCTGGGTGAAGCGCTGGCGATGGATACGACGGTGGAGAAAATTGCCGAACTGTTCGCCGAGAAGAATCACACCCTGTTCCTGGGCCGTGGCGCGCAATTCCCGGTGGCGATGGAAGGGGCGTTGAAGCTCAAGGAGATCTCCTACATCCACGCCGAAGCCTACCCGGCCGGCGAACTGAAACACGGCCCGTTGGCACTGGTGGACAGCGACATGCCTGTCGTCACCGTGGCACCTAACAACGAGCTGCTGGAGAAACTGAAATCCAACCTGCAGGAAGTGCGTGCACGGGGCGGCGAGCTGATCGTCTTCGCGGACGAACAGGCCGGGCTGATCAACGGAGAGGGCACCCATGTGGTTTCCATGCCACATATCCTCGATGCACTGACGCCGATCCTTTACACGATTCCGCTGCAACTGCTTTCGTATTACGTGGCAGTGCTGAAGGGGACGGACGTGGATCAGCCGCGTAACTTGGCGAAGTCCGTGACGGTGGAATAAGTCATCCACTGCATACTGTTATTGATGGTTTGCGACAACATAGTTTGTCAGGGAACAACATAGTTTGTCTCGCGACAGTATAGTTTGTCACAGCGGCCAAGCCCCTGATTTTACAAAGATTCTTTTACAAGATCCGCCGTTTGTCCGGATTTGCAGTTACGTTACGTTGAGGGAGTAGGCTTGGGGATTGGGGCAACTCCTCGGGATGAGCTCAAAAGTTTCCTAAGCATATTTTTTTGGGGTGAAGGTATGCGATGCGGCGGGGGCTCAGGAGGTTCAGTTGCGCGGTCGCAGATTTGCCACAGAAGCTGACATCACTCGGCACTTTTCCAATGGCTTTGGAAGTGGTGCGGGGAACAGCTACAAGCCTTGGTTGCGTGTGCAGGACGTGCCTTCTCTTGGCCACTCTCGGAAGGTCCATGGGGCGAAAGTCGATCGCATTCATCACCTTCTCTCAAACCTGGAGCACGCTGCATTTTTGGTCTCCGAATTTTCGGAAGAGGTCGTGGACATTCGGGAGCAGTTTCCTCTTCTCCCGCGTGGAAACGCCCAGGCAATCGCCAGCACTATGGGTATACGCTACCCGCTGTATCCCAAAACCTCATTGCCGGTAGTGATGACGACAGACTTGCTGTTGACTGTGCGGGTGTCTAATGGAAGCCATAAACAAATAGCGTGGTCGGTTAAATACAAAAAAGACTTAGAAAATCTCAGGACTATTGAAAAGTTACAGATCGAAAAAGAGTTCTGGAATTCACAAGGCGTAGAATGGTCAATCATAACTCAGGAGCAGTTCACAACCGACCTGATCAATAATTTAGTAGTTCTCAGAAAATTTTCGGATATTCCTAATGCGTTACTTCAGTCTGATTTGATTGATGAGTTTTTATATTACTTAGAACAGTGTAGTGGTCACGGCTGGAGAACTGATGCAGCGCTCAGAAAAATTGCATCTAAACTCTATCTTCCTTATGGTGATGCAAAAACGCTCTACCATCATTTGATTTGGTCAAAACGAATTAAAGTTGATTTGGCCATTGCACCTATACAAACAGGGCTACGACTACCCCCATTCGAAATAGTCGATACGGTTAAGGTGCAAACCCTCAACACTGGAGAGGCAATATGAACATTCAGGTTAATGAGGTTTTCGAGCCTGTAACTGAAGATGCCATCGTCAGTGCTTCCTCTCGAGTATTGTGGATAAGCCAGAGGGAGGGCTTGATTGCCTTAATTGATATCTCATCAAATGTGGTTAAGCTTCCATCTGTCCTTGATTTGGCCGAATTTATGCGCTCCGCCCGATCCGGAGACATAAAACTGGCAAAAGTCAAAACCCCTCAATATATTCTTGTTCTAGAGGAAGCGCTCAGCTCAGAGCAGAAAGTAGGTCGAGATAAAAAATGGGAAATTATTGCACCTATAGTCTGTCATGAGATACCCGGCTACGTATTTTTCGCGGAAGAACTTGATGCTTTGGTATCTTCACGAGCTTTAGAGTTAGGCGTATACAAAAGAAAAATCTACCGACTGCTTCACAGATACTGGGTCAATGGCCAGATTAGAAATGCTCTTTTAAATGATTACACAAGGGTAGGGAAATCCTCTAGAATTTTTGTAGAGGGGAAGAGGCCGGGTCGAAAAGCAACCTACCAAGGTGAGCTGGTTACGCAATATAAGTTATTAGAGCCTGTTGATTTTAAATGCATAGAGGCGGGCTATGCACTATTCGTAGACGACGAAACTGCCTCTCGGCGTGCCGCCTACGACAAAATGCTGTCTATGTTTTATAAAGTCAAAGATCTTTCTAAACAGCCAGAGTCGGTAGGACAGCTCCTACCTACGTCTGAAATGCCATCGTATCGACAGTTTGCTCATCATGGAAGACGTTTCTTTGATGAGACCACCACAGCTAGAGGGCGGATGGGAGATCGAAAATGGCAGAAGGATGGTCGTGGCTTAGAAGGAACTGTTAGGGATAACTTGCGAGGCCCATGTCATCAGTTTGAAATCGACTCAACGGTTGCTGATATTTACTTGGTCAACAGCTACTCGCGGCATATGCTCATTGGGCGTCCGATAATTTACATTGTGATAGACAGCTACTCTGGCATGATTGTAGGTTTATACGTGGGGTTAGAAGGGCCGAGTTGGAACGGCGCTCGCCAAGCGCTTTTCAATGCCTTTACTCCGAAGCGGAAATTTTGCGCGCTGAATGGTGTCAACATCAGCGATGATGACTGGCCATGCCACCATATGCCTTATGAGATGTTTGCCGACCGCGCTGAAATGCTCGGTGAGGGCGCGGAAGGGCTCGCATCTGGTCTGGGAATTGATATAGGTATTGCCCCTCCGTTCAGACCAGACTGGAAGTCCATGGTGGAAAGTAGGTTCAACATTTTGAATAGCCTTTCCGGTATACGATGGATGCCAGGCGGGGTAGCGTCGCGTAACAAAGAACGCGGAGAACGTGATTATCGTTTGGATGCCACGCTGAACATGCGAGAATTCACCAAGATAATTATAAAGTGCGTGCTTCACTACAATAAATTTCATCGACAGCCCGCTCGGCTTTCCAAACCGATGGTCGACGATCAGGTTGAGCCAACTCCATTCGCTATTTGGAAGTGGGCCATTGAGAATGACTTCATGCGGGACAACAACCAAAGCGAAGAGCTTGTTTATTTAAATTTGCTACCAAGAGAAACCGGATCAGTCAGAAAGAACGGTATTTTGTTCCGGGGTATGCACTATGTGAGCGAGTATCTGACGCAAAATAATTGGACTGCTATCGCCAGAAACCAAGGTAGCTGGCCAATCGAGTGTTGGCATCTTCATGAGTCTGCAAACCATATCTGGATACGGGATGCCAATAAGCAATTTGTGAGATGCGATTTGCGAAAGTCGGATCAAAAATATGCTGACTATCGATCCGATGAGGTCTACGACATGCTTGAGGCATACCGCCAGGTGCCGCCTTCGCATACGAGAGCAGAGATTGAAAGCAGGGTTGCGCTGCTGGATGACTTTGAAGGGACTTTCGATACTGCTGCTTTGGAGAAAAAGCAGACCCCTTCACCTAAATCCAAGTCACGGGCCACGGGAAATATTCGCGAGCAACGATCAGAAGAACTGGCTCGTGAACGCGCCTCGGCTCAGATCCCCGACGGCGTTCTCCCAACAAAAGCTGCGATGCAAGAGCCCGCGAAAACCGATCATTCCCAGCATTTTGCCGGAGCGCGTGGTGCTGTGATCATCGATATGCTGAAGCGAATTCGGCCAGGTAACAAACCATGACGAGCACTCCTACCTTTGCCAGCTACACGAAGCAGGTCATCTCTGACTACGCAGGCAATCCTCTCATTGAGGCGCTGCCTCCTATTTTGTCATGGGAAGCGGCCGCGGGCCTGATTGCTAACCTGCCTGGAGATGCTACGCCTGAGGAGCTTGTACTTGAGCCGTGGGTTCGGATTCATTGTGTAGATCGACTACGTTCGATCGTGCAGCCTATGTCGATACACCTGGAGCTGGAGTCCGTTTTTTCGATGCTTATTCGGAGGGGCTACGTCGGCCGCAACCCTCATTCCCCCGAGACGGTCAGACACCTCCATTCGCTCTCCGGAGCTTCGCGGTTCTATGAGGGGTTCAGGTCTACCGCAGAGACGTTTAGCTTGGTTGGATTAAGCGGCATCGGTAAATCTACGGCGCTTTGGGCCATTCTCAGCCTGTACCCTCAAACCATTCGACATGAGCGCTTCGAAGGTCGCGCGTTCGTCCAGACGCAGATTACGTGGCTCAAGCTCGACTGCCCCAGAGATGGATCCCTGGCAGGCTTCTGTCAGGAGTTTTTCATTGCAGTGGGCAAAGCGTTGGGTGATGAGGGATACCACAGACGATTTCGTGCCAGAAATATCACCGACTCGCTGCAACAGATGGCGCAGGTGGCGAGTACCTTCTTCATCGGTGCCTTGCTAATCGACGAAATTCAAAACCTTCATGCAGCCAAAACAGGCGGCAAGGACAGCGTTCTCAATTTCTTCCTTCACCTGGTCAACAATATTGGTATCCCCGTTGTATTCATCGGTACCAATTCGATGGTGAGCCTGTTCTCCGGAGTTATGCGCAACGCTCGCCGCTGTTGTGGCAACGGGATTATCGAGTTTAAGAGGTTCGAGAAGGATGGCGATGAATGGCGGATGCTTGTCGAAAACCTCTGGAGCTACCAGTGGTGTCAGCAGCAAGGTGAGCTAACGGATGATATCTTTGATGCGATTTACGAGCACACCCAAGGTGTTACTGACATTCTGGTTAAGCTGTTGATCCTTACACAGCGTTATGTCATCCAAAGTGGGCTGGAGCGCGTCACGGCGGCAGCAATACGAATCGTGAGCGATTCCAAAATGCAGATTCTCAAGCCCGCACTTGATGCACTGCGCAGCGGCTCCCCTAATAGGATGGCTCAGTTTGATGACCTGCTTCCGGTAGATGAGCAGATCGCGGGTATGATGGACTTCGACTTCAGTCCAAACCCTGGCCGCCTGAAGGTTCTGCGCTCGGCCGGACGGCACGTCGCTGATGTACCCTCCGCGGGTGGGGCTGAACGGGCAAAGGTTGCGCCTTCAGTTGTGGCCGTGCCCTCGCAGCAGTCTATGGCCAAGCGGTTGGTTAATACCGAGAACCGGGTGGAGGCACTACGTGAAGCAGGATGGATAAACAACGATATTTTCGACTTTTCACCCCTTTACCGTTGTAGGGATTAGCTGACAAAGAGGTCGAGATGGAACATCGGTTTCATTTCTTTCCTGACCCTTTTCCTGACGAGACGCTGCATAGCGTTCTGTCTAGATATGTTCGTCTCTCAGGTTTTTGTGGGGCAGCCAAGGTGGTCGCATTGCCGCCATGGAAGGGGACCTTTTCGGATAATGTGCCTTTCCCTTGCCGACTCAATGAGCTCGAACAAGCACTGCCGCATGGGACTGGGCTAACAGTGGCGCGCATGGTCGAGGAGCATACGCTGCTGCCGTATTACCAGCCGTTCCTCTCTGAAATCCAGCTTCACCAAGCACGTTATCAAATGGAGTTTGGCACCGGCGCTGGTCTGAAGTTGAGCATGGGGTTGATTGCCAGCAGGCTGGAACATGCGTCATGTGCCCGGTTCTGTACCCATTGCATCGCTCATGACCGAGCCCATTTGGGAGCGGCTTATTGGCATCGAGTTCATCAGTTACCGGGCGTCTATATGTGTCCCTTTCACGAGGTGCCGCTCAGGGTTGTCGAGCATCGGGTTTTCAGCCAATTCAGAAGACGGCTGATGCTTCCCGACGATGACCCTGTCGGTTCGTGTGCCTATTCGCTCGAAATACCCTCGTTGAAACGTTCAACGTTGCTCCACCTCGCCAGATGCTCAAATAGGTTGCTTCAGGCTTTGGCCCCGCCTCTTGACCCGATCAATATTCGCAGTTCAATGCTGAGGGCTGCGGCTAACTCTGGTATTACCAGTCCGGGTCATCGGCTGCGGTTAAGTCAGTTGGCCAGGGTCATTGAGACCTATTTTGGCATGCTGCCCGACTCCGGGGAGTTCCAAATCCTTGCAGAGCATTCTCAGGGTTCTGCTCCTACTTGGGTGACTAAGCTCCTCAGAAAGCCCAGACATTCCCATCACCCGCTGAAGTACATCGTTCTCACGAACGCTCTCGGTCTTGATATCCGCGATTTACTAATCGATGGCCTAAGACCATCAGCTGGCTCAAGTCAGGCGGAGTTGATTGGCAGCCGATCACCGACGCCGGTGACCGGCGTTTGCGGTGATCTACCCTTCCATGTGCACCCTGCCGTGGGAAGACTCTCCGGATTGCGGCGGCTGGTTTGGAAGGATGCCCAGAAAGGTATGAGTGCGGGCGAAATTGCTGGTAAGCGCGGTGTTTCGCTTGCCACCATCTATCGAACGATCCGTGGGACTCCCTGTGGGCGAGAATGCTGGAAAGAGACCAAGTTTAACAGAGCGCTAGAGCTTCGTCGGAAGCGCTTTAGCCACCAATATAAGGACCGTTTCGCTCATGAGTGCGCTGACTATGCGTGGCTGTACAGAAATGACCACGACTGGCTGTCAGGACACTGCGATTCGAGCGGCTCGCGAAGATTGGGCCGCAAGCCAAGCTCTGTATTCGTTGACCTCGATCCATCCTTGGCTGCTGAGATCCACAGCTGTGCGAACAGACTCTTCTCTTCCCCCAGTAAGCCGGTGTGGGTGAACCGATCAAGGCTAGGTCGGGAGTTGGGCTCTCTGGCGAGGTTTGAAAAGCAATTGGGTAAGTTACCGATGTGCGCTGTGGCGCTGAATCAGGTTTGTGAGAGTCTTCAGCAATTTCACTGTCGTCGCCTCGCTTGGGCGAGGCAACAACTGCTGCTGGATGGTCTCCGGGTCACTAAATCTAGGCTTTACAGGCTGGCAAGCATCCGAATGGGATAGCTTTAATGCACTGACCGGCCGCTCTGAAACAGAACTGACCTGACAATCAGTTTTCGAGTACGTCCTGCAGTTTCCTCGATTTTAAGGGAACATAGGAACGCCCTCCGACTACCTTACGTGGACCTGGTGGTCCCTCCCACTGACGAGTTACCCCCGTCCTCTTGAGTAACTCGTCCGGATTGATCTGCGTTTTAATCACCTTCTCCACATCCCACTCGAAGTGACTGATTACTGCAGCCCATACAGTACTTGAGATAGACGATACTAGTACGCGACCCGTGTGGTTGGGAGGAAGCTTATATTTCGACATTTCTGATAACGCAAGTAATACTCGGCGTAACTGGAAGTGCCAATACGACTCCAGATTAACTTCTAGCTGATTCGATGCAAGAGGAAACTGCTGCTTGCGCGTTGTAGGACAAACAGGCAGCCACCCCGGTGACAATCGTCGCATGTTGGTAATGTTCACCCGTAGTTGGCCAGGGCGAATGAGAAATAAATCGACCACACCGTTAGAAATCGAGTTCGCATACTCCTCATCACGACGATGTGGTTTAAGGGAAATGACTGCCTTCGGTACCATTCCGTTGATGAGGGCGTCGTTCAACCAAACCTTATCATTTGCGACCAACCATAACGTCGCTTGATAAGCATTTGCCCACAAGTAGTCCAGAGTGACGGACGAGCGAGTCTTAAGGATTATGGTAACTTTCTGGCGATGCAGCTTGCGCTTACCAACTGATGATATATTCTTTTCCTGCTCGGACCGAGGCTTTCTCTTGGCGCTTTGAAAGATCAACGCCTCATGTGCGAGGCGCTCTTCAAAGTTATCCACCGTTTTGAACAGATGAAATGCCAAGATCAGGTGCCGAGTGATAGGCATATCCAGCATGCCGCCAATGGCGGTCATTCTGATCCATTGGTGATATTTTCCTTGACCATATGCATGATCAATTCTGGCCAACAGCTCTTCACCAAAATGACTTTTTACTCCAATCAGCAACTTCTTTTTAGATTGCAGCTTTCCAGCGGTGTATCCGAGCTCTTTGTTTTTGCGGGAATAACTGCTGGCTAATATTTCAGTTTTAATCGCTGGCAGATTCCGTTCTAGAAGGGTTTTCGAGAAAAATGCAAAGTCTTGTTCGATTTTTGAGCCTTGCAAAGATAGATTCGATAGCAGTGGATTCCATCCACATACGCACTCTGCTGCCAAGTTGGGAAGCAGTTTATTTCTCCTGTAAAAAGGATGCGAGCATTTTGGGCAAGCCTGAAGCAGTGTCTCTCCGTGACGCCAGCATACGGTGATACCAGGGATATGGTGTGCTCGGTGCCAGTAAGAGTGGCCTTGTTCTATTAAATCTGCGCGTACGCAAGCAAGGCAAAATTTTGCCATGCGATGATTGCTGACTTCTCGGCGGGGGATCCGGCAGGTCGCCGAAGCCATAACCCCGTCCCTGCTTTCGGCTAAACCCAAAAAAGGTTTGTAAACGGGCAGTATGGTGTTTGACGCCAACAGCTCTTCCATGTTGGCGTCCTTATCGCCGGGTAGTCTAGATGCGATGTCATCGATTCTCTTGGGGATGATGTTTAGGGAGAATGGCGCGGTGCCGAAAATGTCTCTGAAGGTTTCGTTCTCGGTTCTGTTTCCAGAAAGTATATGATACCTAGCTATTCGAGAAGGCAATGTCTCGTCAGGGAGAGAAGATGGAAAAAAAAGGATAGTAGAAGACATTTTTTCGCTCTAACTCGTATTTTTTTTCGTGCAGGGCCGCATACTTATCTGGCGAACGCACTCTTATGTTAATGTAACGATAACGTCGAATCGAGATGATTAAAGTCGGCATCCTAGTCCTATTTATTATAAAAAAAAAGATTTAAGACCAAAAAAAGTTAGTTTGCATCTTAAAGTGATATTATACCAAACAACTTTCGCGTTCCGCCGCAGGCTCAGATGGCTGCGATACACTGCCGCTGTACGTGATATATTACGGATCGTTCTCAGCTGCTATTCGTACCATCTAAGCTAACCTACCTCGTCGGCCAAGATTTCACCGTATAAGTGCCGAGGTGTGACGCTGGTGTCGGACTCTACAGGAGCGGAAGATGATCCTTTTTTTGGATTTTGATGGGGTTCTTCACCCTGACGCGGTTTTCTTAACTCGTAAAGGCCCGAAATTGCGCGACGAGGGTGAACTGTTCATGTGGGCAAGCCTTCTTGAGACGGTGCTCCAAGAATTTCCCAACGTTCAGATCGTGCTGAGTACCAGTTGGGTTCGGAATATCGGGTTTTCTCGCGCGATAAAGCGGTTGCCCCTTTTTATTCAGCAACGTGTCGTAGGGGCTACTTGGCACAGCTCGATGGCAACTGGATGGGCGGACGCGGATTGGTGGGACCAATCCTCTCGGTACGGCCAGATCATCCGCTACGTAGCCCGTTCAGCGGTCAGTGATTGGATTGCGATTGACGATGATTTAGAAGGATGGGCTGATGCTGATCGTCATCGATTGGTTGCCGTTGATCCCACCCTTGGGCTATCTGAGAACCGCGCTATTAATGAGCTTCGGAGCAAGCTTGGCCCCCGAGGGCGAGTGACACATTGATCTGCCCATGAGACCCATCGGTATTACCGTGACCATTTTTTGCCGCTTGGCCCATAACCCGATAGACCGCCTTACTCTGAATGAGCCCTAAGCTTAGCTGGGGCATTCTTTGCTTCCTCGAGCGGTTTGAATTGAAGTGCTTCTGTAGACGCCTTCAGGCTCTAAGCACGGCCTGCAAACTCGTGCAACTGTCCGCTTTTGGCAGAAAGCTGCCACTCCCCGGCGCGGACAAGTGGCTGCAGTTTGTAATCGTGGGGCTATGAACCACTTCTCCTAAGCCGGGATGAGGTATTGAGCGCAGCGTCTGGCGGGGAAATGCCCGTCGCGGAAACCTTCGCGTTCTCTCTGAGCCATACGGTACGGACGTCTTCACTAGCTTCAGAATCTCTGAACCGAGGCGGTGATTGGCGAGATCGGCGCAAAGCAATTGCGGCCTCCGGAGCCGCTGTATCCGATTCTCCTATTCGATGCTCCTCGCGCCTTGGGAAATCCAGCCGCCAACGATGACTGCATAGAGGGCCATGCCGCTTGAATCGGGCGTGTGTGAGGCCTCCGCTGTTCAACGCACGCCTGGTCAGGCGCTTGTGCATTCAGCAGGCTCACGCGGCTGAAGTTGCATCGTAGTGCGCGTCCAAGATCCTGCTTGCCAAATCTCCGTCGCTGGCTATATTTGTAAAACGTTTTAGTAAAACGTTTTACAAACTGTAGAATTGTTTCGACAAAAACAACAACAAGAGAAAAATCGCCATGTCACTGACCCGACGCCGTTTCGTACAGTCCGCTGCCCTCAGTGCCGCCGCGCTGACCCTGCCTTCATTTGCTCGTGCCGCTACCCCAGTATTGCGCCTGTCGTCGACCATGACTTCAGACGATAACTCAGCTCACTATTTGTTCTATCAACGCCTCGTGGAAAATCTCAAAGAGTCGGTGGGCGATCGCATTCGCATCGATTTTTTCCCCAACGGCCAGCTCGGCAAGGAGGCTGACGTTGTGCAGCAAGTGCGCCTGGGGTCGATCGACATGATGGTCACCGGCAGTTCGATTTGGGCCACGGCCTTGCCTGAATTGGCGCTGCTGGACCTGGGTTTCCTGTTCGACAGTTACGAGCATGTCGCTCGCTCTGTGGACAGCGGCGTCGGCGAGACCTACAACAAGTTGCTGCAAGAGCGCACCGGTTGCACGGTGGTAGGCTGGGGTTCGCATTTCAGTGCCCGCAGCGTGTACACCAAGCCACCGATCAAGGACCTGGAGAGCATCAAAAACGTCAAATTGCGGGTGCTGCCAACCCAGGCCTTCATCGAAACCTTCAAGCTGATGGGCGCCATTCCGACGCCGATCGCCTTCAACGAGGTCTACACCGCGGTGCAGACCGGGGTGGTCGAAGGCTTCGAGCATGACGCCGCCAGTGTGCTGGCCAACAAACTCGATGAAGTGGTGCGCAACAGCTGGCAGACCAACCATCTGTTCAGCCCATGCATTGCGGTGATAGGCAAGCGCGGGCTGGCGAAAATCCCGGCAGACCTCCAGCCGGCTTTCGTCCAGGCCGCACAGGAAGCTAGCGTCTACCAGCGCAAAGCGGCGGCGGTCAAGGGCGCAGAAGCCATCACAGCGCTAGGCAAGGGTGGCATGACTTTTTTCCCCATGGCCGATGGCGAACGCGACAACATTCGCAAAGTCATGCGTGAGAAGTTGTGGGTGCCGTTCACCCAGACCAATCCGTCGATGGCGCCGGTACTGGCGGCCATTGATGCCGCCCGCGGGTAACCCGCCGCCGTGCATTGTCCTTGACCTATAACAACAAGAGACACTCATCATGAACTCATCCACCAGCGCCCTCGCTGTCGCGGATAAGACACTGCAGAATCATCCCGAACAGGCCGCAGGCCAGCTGATCCCGGTCAAGGACTGGGGTTTTAATGCTCAGCTGGGCAGCGGTCGCTTGCTGGCAATGCTCTGCACGTTCATCGAAAGATTGTGCGCGGTGGTGCTGGCGGTGGACGTGCTGGTGGTGTTCGTTTCTGTAATTCTGCGCTACTTCGCGCATCACCCGGTGGACTGGGCCGAGGAGGTCGCACGGGGCCTGATGGTGATGCTGGTATTCCTCGGCGGCGCCACCGTGCTGGCGCGCAAACAACATGTACACGTGGACTTCTTTCGCGCGTTGTTGCCTGCAGCCTGGCAACAGGCGGCACATCAGATCGGTGGTTGGCTGGTGGCGGGCACCGCAGCGGGACTGGCGTTTTCTTCCTGGTTGCTCCTCGAAGATTCGGTCAACGTCGCCACGCCCATGGGCTTGCCGCAATGGCTCAACGTGCTGCCGGTGTTCCTCGGCGCGTTGCTGATGACGGTAGTGGGCATCGCCAATGCGCTGAATGGCGCGACGCGCATGACCTGGCTGACGCTGATCGGCTGCCTGGTCGCCGGCGGGGGAATTTATGCCTGGAATAGCCAGTTCGAAGCCTATGCGCTGCAACCCTGGAGTCTGCTGCTGGGCGGGTTCATCTGCGGGTTGTTGGTGGGCGTGCCCATCGCCTTCGTCCTGGCGCTGTGCGCGCTGTTGTACTTCATGGGCGATTCGACGTTGCCGATGGTCATCTACTCGCAACAGGTCATGGCCGGGATGGACCATTTCGTGTTGCTGGCGATTCCGTTCTTTGTTTTGGCGGGCCTGGTGATGGAGGTCAACGGGATGTCCACGCGCCTGATCGAATTGCTGGTGCGGGTGTTCGGTCGGGTCAGAGGCTCGATGAATCTGATCGCGATCCTGGCCACGGCGTTTTTCTCCGGTGTCTCGGGCTCCAAACTGGCAGACATCGCCGCCGTCGGCGGGATTGTCGTGCCGGCGGTCAGGCGCACCAAACAAGACCCGGCCGAGACAGCAGCGGTGCTGGCGGCCTCAGGCGTGATGGCCGAAACCATTCCTCCCTGCATCAATATGATCATCATGGGTTTCGTCGCCAATATCTCGATTGGCGGGCTGTTCCTCGCCGGGATTGTACCGGCGGTGGTACTGGCCATGGGGCTGGCGACAATGGCGGTGATCTTCGGGCGCAAGGTCGACCCAGATCTGGCCTTCCCCAAACGCACGCCGTTGCTGCGCCTGTTGGGCGGGGCGCTGGTGGCGTTGACCATGGTGGCGATGATCGGCAAGGGCGTGACCTCAGGGGTGGCCACCTCCACCGAAGTGTCGGCGTTTGCCGTGGTCTACGCCTTGCTGGTCGGCGGCATCACCTTTCGCGAACTGACGCCCAGGGGCGTCGCCAAGCTCTTCGTGCGCTCGGCCTCCATGGCCGCAGGGATTCTGTTCATCATCGCTGCGGCGTCCAGTGTGGCGTTTACCCTGACAATCCTGCAGATTCCGTCGATCATTTCCGATTTCATGCTGGCTTTGGCGCACAACTATGGCCCAGTGGCGTTTTTGATCACCTCGGTGCTGATCATGATTGTGTTCGGCGCGGTCCTGGAAGGCGCTCCGGCACTGATTATCTTCGGGCCACTGCTTGTGCCCATTGCCGTGCAGGTGGGGGTTAATCCTCTGCACTTTGGCACGGTGGCCGTCATCGCCATGGGTTTGGGGTTGTTTTCGCCGCCGTTCGGTCTGGGGCTGTTCGCCACCTGCGCGATGACTGGCACGCGGGTCGAAGACGTCTCGCGCCGGATGCTCAAGTACCTCTGTTTGCTGGTGGTCATGCTGATTCTGATTGTTTTGGTGCCATCGATTTCTCTGTGGCTGCCACGTACTTTTAATATGGGTTAACGCAACATGGCAACGATTCATGATGTAGCTGCTTTGGCGGGTGTTTCGGTCAGCTCGGTGTCCAACGTGCTCAATCAACGCGCAGACAAGCTCGGCGCCGACACGTTCGCCCGTGTCGAGGCGGCGATTCTCAAGCTCAATTACCGGCCCAATCGCGTGGCCCGCCAGCTCAAGACCGGCCACACGCCGATGCTCGGGCTGCTGGTGCCCTCTACCGCCAACCCGATGTACGGGCAGATCGCGCTGAAGATCGAGGCGGCCGCCCAAGCACAGTTTTCTTATAGGTTGCTGCTCGGCAACACCCATCGGGACAAACAGCAGGAAGCCGGCATGTTCGACGATCTGCTGTCGTTCGGCGTGCGCTCGGTGATTGTGGTTTCTTCGCGCGATGACGAGCGCCACCTGGAGGCGGCGGTCCAAAGCGGCCTCACCGTGGTTAGCTACGACCGTCAGACCACCGTGGGGGCTGATTCGCAAGTCGATCACATTTCACCGGACAACTTTCAGGCGGGTTACGTCGCTGCCGCTCATTTGATCGAACACGGCCATCGACGCCTGGCGTTTCTGGTGCCCAGCGGCAAGACGGTCAGCCGTAGCGCCAAGATCCAAGGCTTTTTCGAGCGAGCCCAGCAGGCCGGCCCGCAGGTCAGTGCCGAGGTGATCGAGGGCATTGTCGCCTACACCTTCGGTGACTCCGAACTGGCAGATCTGGGGTTTGCAATGGCTGGCAAGCTGGCCGACATGAAGCCCCGGCCGACCGGGGTCGTGACAGTTAACGACATGCTCGCCATGGGCCTGATGTCCGGTCTGCATCAGGCCGGACTGCGGGTCCCCGAGGATATTTCGCTGGTCGGCATGGACGGTTTGTCCATCGCCGCCTTCACCAACCCCGGCCTGACATCGGTTGCCATGCCGCTGACCGAGATGGCCGAGGTGATGGTCCGCCGCGCGGTGGAGCGCTCCCGGGACCGGCAACAGCCGGCCCTCAATCTGGTGTTTCAACCAACGCTGATTTCCCGCCATTCCGTGGCCCCACCTGGCGCTGACAAGAGAGCGTGAGCATGACCGATATTTTCCTGACTCACGCGCCTGAGGTGCGTGATAACTATTACCCCGAGCGCCCGCTCAAGCAGTTGCAGGCGCTGGGCAATGTGCGTCTGAACGATGCCCCTGGTCTGCTCTCGCTTGATCAATTGGTGGCGCGCGCCGAAGGCTGCCAGATTATCGTTGCCAGCCGTGAGGCCGCCGCCCCGGCGGAGCTGTTCGAGCGCCTGCCGCAGTTGGCAGCGATCTGTCGGGTGGCGGTGGACATACGCAACATCGATGTCGAGGCGGCTAACCGTCACGGCGTGCTGGTGACCCGCGCCACGCCGGGTTTCGACACCTCGGTCAGCGAGTGGGTGATCGGCGTGATGATCGATCTGGCTCGCGGTATCAGCCGTGCTGCCGCCGACTATTGGCAGGGCAAGACGCCACGCATCCTCATGGGCCGCGAGCTGCGCGGTGCGACGCTGGGGATTATCGGCTATGGGTTCATTGGCCAGCGTCTGGCCGACATCGCCCGGCTGCTGCAGATGCGCGTGCTGGTCAACGATCCGCTAGTGGAAATCAACGAGCCAGCCATCGAACAGGTGTCGTTCGAGGAGGTGGTCAGTGCCTCCGATTACGTGGTGTGTCTGGCGCCGGCCTTGGAGCAAACCCACAACCTGTTCGGCCACAGGGCTTTTGCTGGGATGCGCCGGGACACGTTTTTCATCAATGCCTCCCGTGGCGAACTGGTGGATGAGCAGGCGTTGCTGCAGGCCCTGGACCAGGGACTGATCGCCGGTTGCGCGCTAGACGTCGGCCGGGCCGCGGACCAGATGCCCAGCCCGGCGCTGGCGGCGCACCCGAAGGTCATCGCCAGCCCGCACATCGGCGGGCTGACGCCCCAGGCCAGTGAGCATCAGGCGCTGGACACCGTATGCCAGGTTCAGGCACTGCTCGAAGGACGGGTGCCCCAAGGCGCTGTGAACCTGAGCCAGGCCGCGCGCGCCCGAGACGTCTTCGGCCTTCAACAACAATAAACCGGAGTATCCCCGACGATGACCCAGCCTACAAATGCCACCGACTGCCATGTGCATGTCTATGAGCCTTTGCGTTTTCCTCTGGCGCAGCAGATAGCACCTGCCAGCTGGAGCGACTATCAGCAGGTCCAGCAAGACCTTGGTTTACAGCGAGCAGTGCTGGTGCAGGCCAATGGTTACGGCTTCGATAACGCGTGTCTCCTAGAAGCCCTGGCGCAAGCCGGCAAGGCGGCTCGGGGCATCGCCGTGGTCCACCCGGACGCGCCCTGGAGTGAAATACTGCGTTTGCATGAGCAGGGCGTGCGCGGCGTGCGTTTCATGCTGGTCCCCGGTGGTGGCGGAGCGTTGGGCTGGGATTCACTGGAGACAGTTTCCTCGCGCATTGCCGACTTGGGGTGGGTCATCAATCTGCAGCTCGATGGTCGAGAAATGGCGGAGTACGAAGCGCGTTTAAAGGCAATGCCAAGCAAGTTGAGCATCGACCACACCGGCAAGTTTCTCGAGCCGGTGCCAGTCAATCACGCTGGGTTCAAGACACTGCTGCGGTTGCTCGATGGCGGCAATACCTGGGTCAAGGTTTCGGCGCCTTATGAAACCTCGAAGGTCGGCGCGCCGCACTATGACGACGTCAGCGTGCTGGCCAGGACGCTTGTCGAGGCGAACCCGCAGCGCTGCCTGTGGGCAAGTAACTGGCCGCATCCGGGGCGCAACCCGCAACCGGAGAATGGCGCGATGCTAGAGCTGCTTTCCTACTGGGCCCCGGAGACTGAGGTACGCCGACAGATTCTGGTGGACAACCCGGCCGAACTCTATGGCTTTGGGGACTGACAGCGAGGATGCGATGGCCGATCTTTCGCTCTGCTGGCTATCGGGGCTGTGACGTGTGGGGGCATAAGCTGCCGCCCCTGTCTATGTCCACCAACCCGTGCTGAAGTGTCGGATATGGCCAGCGCTGTGCTCGACAACTCCGACGCGGTGATGCTCTCCGCTGGAAGTGCCGCAGGCGCATACCCTATCGAAGCCGTTTGAGCCATGGTGCGAGCCTGCCTGGGTGCGGAAAAGTACCCGACCAATCAAAATTCTAAGCCGCCGCCTGTACACCCGCTTCGAGCGTTGCGACGAAGCATTGCCTTGGCGGCTAGGTATACGGCAAACCATTTCTAAAGCGTCAGGGCGATCATCGCGCTCACCGAAAGTGGCTACACCCCGCTAATCACGTCGCGTCTGCGTTCGCATGTACCGATCTCCGCGCTGACTCTGCACCGCGCTACCCAGGTCCGTACCTCAATGTTCCGCAACGTCTACCCGATCGCTTTCGACCCGGACTCACTGCCCGCCGACAAGATCAGCCAAGCGGCATTCAAGGAGCTACTGCAGCGCGGTCTAGTGCAACAGGCCGATTGCTACATGTCATTAAGGGCTGCAAACGACCCAGGCTGTGCGAAAACGCGCTAAATAACTCGAAAAGTGAGAGTGGCGAGGGTTGACTATGGAGTCAGCAGTCGGAAGCGCGAATTACCTAAGTCAGCTCCGTAGACGTTCGTAATGCCGTTTAGGCCGCGTCAGCGGCCCAAAAAGGCTTCTAACTGGTGGGCCAGGCGGCTGGGTTCAAGCCCTGATCGCCTCAAGCAGTCCTGCGATGCCGAAGATGCTCATCATTCGTTTGAGGTTGTAGGCGAGCACATGAAGGCTCATCTCAGTGCTCACCCTCGGCAGGGTTTTGGTCAGGAAATGGGTACTTCCCATCCAGAACTTGAGCGTTCCAAAAGGATGTTCAATGGTCTGTCGACGAACCCTCATCATTTCTGGATTGGTTTCTAGCCTAACTTGCATCGCATCGACTACAGCCTCATGTTCCAGCGTTTCACACGGCGCTTCTTACCCGTCGTACATTGCTTTTGCATTGAGCAAGACTGGCAACCCGAGTACCAGTAACAGTGCAGTAGCATTCCGTCTTCCACCGTTGAGTGGCGCCTTGTCAGTAACTGTCCCGCAGGGCACCTATACTCGTCTGACGCAGCGATGTAGATGAAGTCCTGCTTGCCAAATCGGCCTTCCGCTTTGCTGCCAGATGTCAGGGGTTTCGGTACGAAGGTAGTGATGCTTGCTCGCTCGCAAGCAAGGATTTCCAGACCTTTGTAATAGCCTCGGTCGACCACCACCGTAAGCGATTCAGCCTCGATTTCTCCACGCGCTTGGTTCGCCATATTGCTCAGTTGCGCCCGGTCATTGCCAACGTTGGTCACCTCATGGGCAATGATCAGATGGTGCTTTTCGTCGACGGCTGTTTGTACGTTATAGCCAACCGTTCCGGTGCCTCGGCCGCTCGGGCCATCGAGCGGGCGTCAGGATCGGTGAGGGAGATTTGTTTGTCTGGGCTTGCGTGAAGCTGCGCCTCGATTTCCTTGAGTTTTTGCATCTGTTTTTTCAGCATTTCTATCTTTTCTTTCAGCCGCTCTGCTTTGGCCTCGGCCACTTCGGGCGTTGCCCGATCCGCCGAATCCATCGCCGCTAGATATCGATCAATACTCTGTTCGATCTGCTGCATGTGTGCCTTCACTTTGCCCTGGGTGAAGTTGCGGTCGCGACTATTGACGGCTTTGAATTTGCTGCCGTCGATGGCGATGATCGATTGGGAAAAGAGATTGAGGTTGCGACAAAGAACTACGAATTGTCGGCAGACGCTGCGAATGGCTTTGCCGTTGTCTTTGCGAAAGTCGGCAATGGTTTTGAAGTCCGGAGCCAAACGCCCGGTTAGCCACATTAACTCGACGTTGCGCTCGGACTCACGCTCAAGCCGGCGGCTGGACTGAATCCGATTGAGGTAGCCAGAGATATAGATCTTCAGCAACACCGCTGGATGGTAGGCCGGACGACCAGTTGCGGCAGGCTCCGCACCCTCAAAACCAAGTGCGACCAGGTCGAGTTCATCGACGAAAACGTCGACCACTTGGACTGAATTTTCTTCGGTTACGTAGTCGTCCAGGCTCTCCGGCAGCAGCGTCACCTGCGTCCGAGTCTCGCCCTCAATGAATCGCTTCATGATCGCCCCGATACGATCTAGACGATCAGAAGGTTAGACAATCATTGGCGTTTTCACACAGCCTGGACCCGAAGCTGCCGTTCATCGCGAGCTGCAACCGGGTGGAAGGTACTTGTTGCGCAGGGCTGCAATCTACTGAGCATTGCAGCCATCCACGGTCGAAACAAGGTATGGGCGTTAGCCCTTCTTAAACACGTATCATTGCGGTCGCCGGTCTAGGTGCAGCTCTAGAGAGCCCTGCCAAACTTGCTATCCGTCACTATCTGTCGCTATACATCGCTATACATCGCTATACATCGCTATACATCGCTAGCGGGTCGTTATCTCTCTGGCCATTTCGGCCGCAAGCCTAAAGCCCCCCGACCGTTGATGGCCGACTGCCGACTGCCCCTGACGCGAAGGACTGCTATGCGGCGAGAGCCACCGGTCGTGATAGACGACACGAGCAACGCAGAGGCCGCTATTAAAGCTGGCTGGCAAGGCCACACACAGCGATTCGGGCGTGTTACGGATAGACTGTGCATTCTAGACGTTCGGTGAGCGCCATTAGGAGGTCGTGATGAAGATTACCGGTAGAGTCGAGATTGAAGCCGTGACAGATGTTGTATGCGACGTCTGCCAACTCACCACAAGGGTGCAGAAAGGCGGTCTTCAGTTCGCCACTCTCCAAGCGCTCTGGGGGTACGGAACGAAGCACGATGGCGAGCGCTACGAGGTACACCTTTGTGAGGGCTGCTTCTTTCAGGCGATTGCCAACCTAAAGCAAGAGCGGCGGACCCAGAGCCTATTTGACGACAATGGTGGGCTTGTGGAAAAAGATTTTGGTTTAGTGGCAAAGGATGATTTCTTCGGCGACGCCGTCCGAAGCTAAGAGTTTTGCAGGGCATGACTGGATAATCAGCGCACGGCCTGAAGGTTCGGAGCCCGTGCTCGCTCCCGCGTCTTGTGGCCGACTATTGCCAGACGCGTAGGGCCGCAAAGGATCGACAGGCGCCTACGGCGACCGACGCCAGTCGACCTAGAACAGTAGTAACGGGCAGATACTGCTGCACAGGCGTATTGCGTGACTACCACGCCTCCAAGGTGATCAGTCTTCGCGCGGTCCGAGATAGCCGCCTGTTAACTGCACACGATCACAGCTGAACATGTGCGCGTAAGGGCTTTCACTGCAACGACCCACCAAAGGCACCTTTTGCTCGGGTTTGCCTGGCAATAGCAGAACTCTACCGCTACATAATGGGCAGTCTCCACTAAAGTGTACAAAGCGCGATAGCCGGCTATGATTGCTGATGATGTATTTTTTAAGCTGGTAAGAGGCGACCGATGCCTGATCCGGCGTAGCTATTGCGCGACTCTATGTTTATCCCTGATCTTAGACCTCACCCCCCAAGCGTTGATAGCGTCGCTCAAAGGCTTCGGCACCCCCTTCCATTACCTGGCAAACCTCCTGTCGCATATCTTGCTCCTGTAGCGAACCGGTTTGCTTCACATGGCACTGGTTGTTGAAGTCCAGCACATGGATCAGCTCAGCGTCGCCATTGACTACGATGTTAGGGTTGTGAGTTACGATTATTAGCTGCCGGCGCTGTTTGTTAGATCGGATCTGCTGAACAACCAGTCCATAGATCAGGTGGTTGTCTAGGTCATCCTCTGGCTGGTCGAGCACCAAGGGCTCACCCCCATGTGCTAGCAAAAATGCCAGCATGGCGGCTGCGCGCTGCCCCGCAGAGGCCTGACTGATGGATTGGAAATCACGGCCATTACCTTTGCGACTGTATTCCACCTTTAGACCGTCCTCAGGGAACCAGCACAGCAGGTGGTCCATGTATTCGGGTCGTTTCTCGGCTTCAGCTTTCAGAAACTTGTTGAACCAGCCGCCAAACTCAGGCTTGCCACGGCACGCTTGGGTTAGTCGGGACTTCAAAGCTTTCATCGATTCTTCGAAACTGGACGTATCCCCGAGTAGCTCGACTGCAACCACTAGGTCCGCAATGAGTCCTTTTGCAGAAGAGCCCGGCTGTTCCTGATACAGGTCATCCGCATATTTGCCGTCTGGCACGCCCAAGGCTTCACGCAACGATCGTTCAATCGCATGTGTATCTTGGCTGTAGGGAATGAGCTCGATCCTCACGTACGGATTGTCGTGGAGAATGGCCTGCAGGAATTCCCTGCGTCGGTCGCTGACTGTCCGGCGTACTACCTGTACTTGCTCTAGCTGTGACATCGCGGTGCTGCGCAATTCAGCATGTTGCGATTTCACTGCGGTCAAGTTTCTCAGCTCAGTATCCAGCCGCTGTGCCTCTTGAACCAAGCGGCCGTACTCGCTTGGGTCATTGACTCCCTGCTGCAGAAGGCTCTCTTTCAGCTGATGGTAGGCTTCTGTAGCAGTAGTGATTCGAGTAAACCAGGCCGATGAATCGAGTTCATCCTTAAGCGTTTTTCCAAGCGTTGCCAATTTGGCAGCGGATGCTTCGACCTCCTGCCTTGCCTGATCGATACCGGCATTCAACGCATCAAAGAAAGCCAGCGCCGGAGCGTCATCATTGGCCTCAAATAGCCCTAACTGCAGGTCCTCCGGCTGTAAAGTGGCAGCAACGTTTTCCATATTAATGGCGAGCTCGGCCGCCGTGTTAAGTTGACGTTCAAGCTCACGATGTTGCTGGCTCGTGCGCTGGTAGTTTTTTAATACGACCGTATGGTCCGCACCTTCGAAGCGCTCAAGTTTTCTCTTAATGTCCTGCAGTGCGAGCGTCAAGGAATCGAGCCCTGATAATCTTCCTTCCATCTCGCGCATGCGAGCTCGGGACGCCAGAAAAGCGCTTACTGCTTCCTCATGTGCAGACCGCTGTAAACGCGTGTCAGCGGCATCATCGATTACCTTGAGTAACGCCTGCTGACTGTCGCCGGCCAAGGCGGCAATCTGGCCCTGACTAAAAAGCCTTACCGGAAAGCGCTGATCATTGATGACCTGACTGTCCGAGAGCATGAAGTCGGTAGAGAAGATGTCCCATTCTTCCACAGCGTTTTCAGTGTCATCCTTTCGCCAGTTAAGTCGATATGGCCAACCATCTCGAAGAACTTTTACACGAACTGCTGTGTCGTCGAGTAGGCCGCCATTGTCATTCTTGGTCTTCGCGACAGCGTTAAACTTGCTAAAAGTTTGTCCAGCCTCGGATAATTGCGACAGTTCCTTCTCTCTCCGATATGCCAAACGAAGGGCGTGCACGATGGTGGATTTTCCTGTTCCTCGACCACCTATCACTGCATTGAAGTATGGGTTGAGAGGTAGAGAGACCCCTGCTTTACCTCGGCCCATGTAACGTGCATTTCGGATTTCAATGGACTCAATGAAGTGCTCGGGGGTCTTGAATGGTGCAAACCCACTGCACTGATCACTTCGGCGGACGGAAACGTCCTGTCCATCCAGCAGCGCCAATCTGAGTCCTTCCATGGTGGGTTTAGCCATTTTCACCCAGGTGAAGCGCGAGCCCGGGACCGCTGAACCTTTGAAACTGTGGCAATCGCTTCCGACTACGCTGGCAAAGCGTAGTTTCAGCTCATCGAGCATTTTGGGAGGCGTGCTGCTTCCTGAAGTCCACTCAATCGCTAAGATGCCTGGCTCTTGAAGAACTTGCTTGACGGTGTTCGTATCCAGTAAACATTTGCGGGTACCCGTTTCAACCTGCAGCAGGCCCTTTTCGCCTTCCGCATGAGCAGGAATCGCTAGACCACCTTCGGCGATGACATGCTCAATCACCCTCGCAGCGCCCTCACGTGTCACACCGTCACTGTCGCCACGCGTACCTGCATAATGCACTTTAGCTAGCAAATCACTGATGGTTTGGCTGGAAGCGGATGGGTCAAAAATGGCCAGTAGATGGAAGCCGCCCTGAACAGATATCTCCACACCAGGGAATAAATGTAATTCGCGGAAGCCCTCGGGCGGGCTACCGGCATCTGCCAGACTCTTCATGTCTGTGTAAGAGATTTTGAGGCTGTCTACCCACTCACCGCTGTTGTGATCAGTGACCGCCACACAGTCAATTTCGGCGGCCATGTATTTAAGCAGCCATTTTTCTGGGGTCAGCTCATTAGGGGTGCCAATCGCAGCTTGCCAGGCAGTCGTATCCTTGGATGCCGGGGTATGCGTATGAAAATCGAATTTCCACCAGCGGGCGCCGGCGTATGGCCAAAGCTGACTCATGTTCTCTCCTTGTTGGCCATCCTTAACGGCTTACTACCGGTAGTGCTCGTGTCCAGTTACAGATAGCACTTTGCCGCAATCGTATCGCTCAATCGTCCGATCCGGCTACATGATTCAGCTCGTTGTCGAGAATACGATCTGACAATTGAGCAGCTAAGGGACATTGCGTGGTTGCTGGGAAAGAACTGGATGTGTAGGCAGGGTATTCCCCTTCACCGCCCGGTCTACCGATAGGCCAAGGAGAACACGAAGAAGCTCTTTGGATCGGTACGCCTGAGCTACCCGCAAACAAGGGTATGCTTTCGAGCGTTTCAATTCGGTTCTCCCAGCAGTAACTTCAGCTCTGCGAGATGCGCGCTGAGGAATCTAATTTTGGACGTCGAACGAAGTGTTGAGGAATGGAACGGTCGATGGTTGATCGTTACTGGACGTGTTGTATGCACTGGCTGCATGGAAAGCCAAGCACTGGAAGACTGCCAAGCCCCCTTCCTACACGCCGATACCTGTCCAGCCAGCGACGTGGAAGGCCATCATCCTTGGGTAGCGTTGCACCACATTTCTCGACAATGCGCGGGGGTAAGCTGCCGCTTACCCCTCGATCCCTTCTGTTAGTATTTCACCATTTAGGTGGGTGAGTCCGCTGGGCTGTTCTCTCGCCGATCATGGATTTTGGTGGTGCTGATGTTGGCATGACCCAGCCAAGCCTCGACCTTGGCGATATCGGCCCCATGCTCCCAAGCATTGGAGGCTGCGGTTGCTCTGGGTCCGAGGACGCCTGTGCCGTCGACCTCAATCCCGGCCTTCTTCGCATAGGTTTGGGCTGTGCCCTGCTGGATTCTGCTAATCATGCTTTCGATTTCGCGGGTGCTCTTACCAGAGCGCTGAGCTAGAGCCCGAACTTCTTCGGCAACCGCTGCAAAGTCTCGACCTGTGTCGCCTGCGCGCGCAGACGCGATGGCAGCGTTGAGAGCCAGCAGGTTGGTCTGCTCGGCGCCCGAGCGGATATCCATGGGACTCTCACGCACGTATCGTCAGCTCTTCATCTAGGCAGCAGGAAGAGCACGGAATATGGAGAACGAAGTCGCGATTGAGAACTGGAACGTTCGATGCATGATCGTTGCTGGAAGGGTCCTGTGTACTGACTGCATGGAAAGCCAAGCACTGGAGCACTGCGAAAGGCCGTTTCCGCATGCCGACACCTGGTGCCGGAGAACATGGAGTTCGAGATCCCGCAGATCATCGGCCCAGAAGTCTGGCAGACCCTGGATCGCTCCAGCCGGGTGACCTTTGGTAAGCAGGTCAAATAACTGCGAATGGCGGAGCCATCCGGCTCACATAACTGCGGGCGAGCTTGCATAACATTTACGCTGCTGGCGACTCCACCGACTAGCCACAATTTGGATACGTTGCGGCGCAGCTGGGATCCGGGCGGCAATCATATGACGGGCGGTAAAGCGGCGCTCGACCTTAACGCTATGCCAGCAGTGGTCTTTACTGACCGGCAGGTCGCGGCATTCGGCTAGAGCGAGGGGCAAGCGCACCAAGCTGGTATCGAGACGGACAGTCACATCCTCAGCCTGGGGATGTGCCGCGCGCGCTCGTGAACTTCGACACACACGGCTTTATTAAACTCGTGGTTGACGCCACCACCGGGCAACTGATCGCCGTACAAGCTGCGGCTCCGGAAGCTGACAAGTTAATTCAAACGGCCGGGCTGGCAATTCGCCGCCGTATGACTGTGCGAGAATTAACTAACCAGTTGTTCCCTAGCCTGACGATGGTAGAGGGCTTCTGCGCATCAAGCGATCAGCTGTTGCAACGTCTTCGCCATCTGGCGCGGATTTCTGATCCGCTATTTCAGGTCAGCAATCTGCGCTTGCGCAAGGCGTTTGACATAGGAACTTGCCGCTACCGGTCATTCCACAGGCTGAGCAGTTCACCGATTTCCATTATCGAGAAGCCGAGGTCCCGTGCACGCCGGATGAAGCGCAGACGGATGTACGTCGCTCAAGGCGTATGCCCGATAGCCAGACTCTCTGCGCGCCGCACACGAAATCAACTCGTAGTAGCGAATCATTTTGCCGAGACACCAGACTCTTGCAATGCTTCACCAATATTCATGTCAACTCCTCCATCTCATTCGTCTTTCAATGCTGGTTGAAAGCCGCGCAGTCGCAACGCGTTGGCAAGCACGAAAACGCTGGACAATGCCATCGCGCCGGCGGCGAATACCGGCGACAGCAACACGCCATACGCGGGATACAGCATGCCTGCCGCCACCGGGATCAGGGCCGTGTTATAGGCAAAGGCCCAGAACAGATTTTGGCGGATGTTGCCGATGGTCGCTTTCGACAGGGCGATAGCATTGGGGACGCCCTGAAGACTGCCCGACATGAGCACCACGTCCGCTGCTTCCACCGCGACATCGGTACCCGTGCCGATCGCTAGGCCGACGTCAGCCTCGGCCAGCGCAGGTGCGTCGTTGATGCCGTCGCCTACAAACGCGACGCAACCGTGTTCGGCCCTGAGCCGCTGGATCGCCTCCACTTTACCCGCGGGTAGGACTTCAGCAACAACCTCGTCAATTCCGAGACGTGACGCGATCGCCTTGGCGGTACGTTCGTTATCGCCGGTAATCATCGCGACTTTCAAACCCAGGCGGTGCAAGGCAGCGATGGCAGCGGGCGTGTGCACCTTGATAGGGTCGGCCACGGCAATAACGGCGGCTAGGCGCCCATCGATTGCAGCATACAGCGGAGATTTTCCTTCCTCGCCAAGCTTCTGCGCCGTCTGCGCGAAGCCTGCTACATTCAGGCCAAGCGAGCGCATGTACCGATCAGCCCCCACTTCCACGCGCACGTCGTTCACCAAGGCGCGCACGCCCATTCCGGTAACGGATTCGAACTCAGTAAACGCCGGGAGGATTAGGCCCTCTTTCTCAGCAGCCTCGACGATTGCACGCGCGATCGGATGTTCGGAGCGCGACTCTACCGCTGCAATGCTTGCCAGTACCTGAGCACGCTCGAAAGTGGGGTCAACTTCCAAGTCAGTCAGGGCCGGCCGTCCTTCAGTCAGCGTGCCGGTTTTATCCAGCGCCACCACTTTCGCGTCCTTCAGGAGTTGCAATGCTTCGCCCTTACGAAAAAGCACGCCTAGCTCCGCCCCGCGTCCAGTACCGACCATGATCGAGGTTGGCGTCGCCAGCCCCATCGCGCACGGGCAGGCGATAATGAGTACCGCCACGGCGTTCACCAGGGCGAAGCTCAGCGCCGGTGACGGACCGAAAGCGAGCCAGATCAGGAAGGTGGCCAGGGCCGCCCCCATGACTGCCGGCACGAACCACATCGTTACCTTGTCGACCACCGCCTGGATCGGCAACTTGGAGCCCTGTGCCTGTTCCACCAGGCGAATGATTTGTGCGAGCACCGTTTGCCCACCCACGGCTGTGGCCCGCAGGGTAAAGGCGCCCTTCTGGTTGACGGTGCCACCTACCACGGCACTTCCATTTGATTTTTTTACCGGGACAGGTTCGCCGGTAATCATGGATTCGTCGACGTAACTGTCGCCCTCCATCACCTCGCCGTCGACCGGAATAAGCTCGCCCGGACGTACCTCAACCACATCGCCGGCGACGACGTCGCCAATCGGAATGTCGGTTGCACGGCCGCCGCGTTCCACGTGGGCCATTTTTGCCTGCAGGCCGACCAGTCGTTGGATTGCCTGCGATGTGCGCCCCTTTGCCTGGGCCTCCAGAAACCGTCCCAGCAGGATCAGTGCCACGATCACGGCCGCCGCTTCGTAATAGACGTTCACGGTGCCGGCCGGCAGCAGGCCGGGCATGAAGGTGGCGACCACCGAATACGCATACGCGGCCAACGTACCGACAGCCACGAGCGAATTCATGTCCGGCGCAAGCCGCAGCAGTGCGGGAAACCCTTTGGTATAGAAACGGCGTCCTGGGACGAGCAACACCAAGGTTGTCAGCACGAACTGCAGATACCAGCTCGGCCCTTGACCGATGTTCTCCATGACCCAATGGTGCATGGGAGGAATCAGGTGCGAGCCCATCTCGAGAATGAAGACCGGCAGCGCGAGCGCTGTGGCGAGCAGCAGGTCGCGCTTGAGCGCCGATCGTTCCGCATCCTTCCTTGCTTCGGCCTCGTCATCGCCGGAGCGAACATTAGCGTCAAGGCTGCGGGCTTCATAGCCGGCCTTCTCGATTGCTGCCAGCAGCGCATCAAGCGCCGCCACGCCGCGTACCGTCGCACGCTCGGTCGCCAGGTTCACCGTAGCCTGGCTCACGCCCGGCACGGCCTGAAGCGCACGCTCGACTCGCCCGACGCACGATGCGCATGTCATGCCTTCGACAGACAGTTCGATTGTCTGCGCAGGAACAACGTATCCTGCTTTCTCGATTGCCTGGACCAAGGCAGCACGGTCGACCGGGCCGCTTCCGCTCGCCCGTACTTCCGCCCGTTCCGTCGCGAGGTTAACCACGACGCTGCCGACACCTTGGACGTTTCCAAGCGCCGCCTCTACGCGTCCGACACAGGAAACACAGGTCATTCCTTCGATCGGCAGACTGATGGGTGCTGCGCTGGTACCAGACATTGCTTTGTTTGAAATGCTCATGTTTGGTCCTTTACATTGCCTTCAACATACTGGCACCGTAAACCTTTTCATCGTGGGAAAGTCAAGGACTTAGGTCAAACTCGCGACGCAGTCTTACGGACGCACGCAGAGGTGGAGGCTGAGCCGTATGGGTGCAAACTGACAATGTGTCCGAGGTTGTCAAGGACAGTGCAAAAACCGGGTTTTAAATTACGTACGGGTGAGGCTGATCTGACTTTCCTGGCAAGCGCGTCTTGCGCTTCACAATCCCTTCGATAGCGGGGCCGCTATTTTTTAACGAGCGCGGGTGGCATGACGCTTTGCAAAGGCGTAGGCAGTCGCTGCAATCCCCAATGCACCAGCGTACGTTGCCATATGGAACCCATCAGCCAATAGGGCCATCGATCCGGTAACGTAGCCAGCGCCTATCAGCGACCATCATCAAGACAGTAGGAGTGACAACCCATGGGCGCCCTTGGCCTGCAAGTACTCAACTGGTTTTCTGAATTAATGTATGGCCGGCGGCTGCCATAATCGCTGCAAAAGCCTCAGGCGTTTGGATAGAGGTGGCCTAGCCCTTGAAGCGCTACAATGTGCAGCGGATAAAACCAATAACTCCAAGCCGTAACCGGCCATAATTTGGTGGTTGTTTTCCGACGGAGAAGCCAAAGCCCGATCAGCGGCGCAGCTAAAGCTACGAGTAAAGCCATGATTGAAGAAACTTCCATATTCATGGCGCGAGTCCAAGCAGTCCCCCGCGTATTGACGACCACGCATAAAACGGCCGGTAAGAGCCAAAACAAGCCGGCCTTCTTCTGAATCGCGATTAGTGTAGCTGCAGGGATAAGGCATCCCCAGAATCCATACATCAAGGGCGTATGTAGCAGAATGGCTGCAGCCAAGCCTACGATAGCCAAGAAACCGCTGGATAGGCATCGGTGATGAACCCCCCAAGCTATTACCAATCCCAACGTGAGGGTAGGCATTACGTTGAAAGTCTGAGCGATTTCGAAATAGCGGTAGGGCACCTCCGAGATAGCGGAAAAGGCCAGCATGAGTCCTAAATAACGCCCATTAGCCTTTGTCGCGAATTCGCCCTTCGTAGAGCGGGCGACGTTTGCACCAATAACGAGACAGAAGAGCGGAAACGAAAGGCGCCCAGGGATGAAAAGGTCGGTGAGATTTGGCAGGACCATACGTAAGTGATCGATCACCATGGTAACCAATGCAAGCCATTTGACCAAATCAAGGCCGCCTTCGCGCTGGCTTGTGGGAAGCTTTTTGCTAAAGTGCTGCTCCGCCATATAGTTCCTTCCACGGACCAATGAGCGCCTCTCGTGCCATGTCCAGCGGCATGCGCTATATCCGGAACGGGCCGCGTACTCTCATCCCCTTGAGGTCTGTAGCCGCACTTCGCTTATCGTGACTGCCGGACAATGAATTAGGAAGTTTCTAAGTCGAGACCCACAGCTAAGCAACGTATTTTGAGGAGCGGCGCCGTCTGGCGCCGCTATAGCGTACCAGTATGTTGACCTTGCCGGCCAAGACTAGTGTTTGCTGAGCCAGGCTTTCAGTTTCGCGACGTCTGCGGTTTGGTCTTTGATGGTTTTCTCTGCCATCTGTTTGATCGTTGGATCGTCTGTATTCTTTAACACGATTTGGGACATATCGATAGCGCCTTGATGATGCTCGACCATCATCCTGGCCCAGCTTTCCGATGGGTCAGAAGTCATGCCTTTCATCATCCCTTGGTTCATCTTTTGCATTGCCTTTTCATATTCGTCCGATGCTGCTCCGCTCATGGCGGACGAAGCGGCCTTGTTCTGGCTATTTTTCTCAGTGTAAGCCGAGTGAGCGTCGTTGTTAGCTGCGAACGACAACGGCACAAGGCCCGCAAAAAGAACGGTTCCAAGCGAAGTGCAAGCGAGAAATTTCTTGATCATTGGTCTACCTCAGAGCTTTTTGGCTGTCAGTACAGGACCGTGACTAAAGACCTGTTCACTTACCTTAGTCAAAGAAAATCAGAGCAGGTGCCATTCGAGGCGGGTTTTTTTAACGTGGCCGCCCAATGCTTGCGCACCAAGCACTGCGTAAGTCGGCTCACATCACGAGTAACTACCCATTGTGCAGCTTCGGTATCACAGGTCGGAAGCGATGGCTTTATAATCTCGAAAGACTTGGTCGCCGGCACCAGCGGTCAAATGTCTCCAACGCTGTGGCGTTAATGCGTTCCAAGGAGCCTGTTGAAGCTTTCATAAATGTAATTTTGGCGTCATCTGTTCGTAAGCTTCCAGTCATCAACATCTGCGCTTGCCGGTGGCTCTTAAACAATAATAAAACAGGTCGATATGTCTTTTAAAGCAATCTGCCGATTCGTACGGAGCGCATATGACTCACCTCAAAAAAATATCTCTCGCCATCCTTTCGACCCTCGCTGGTGTTGCGCCTATCGTTGGCTCCGCGGAGGAGCAGAAGGAGGGGTTCGTCGAGGGCAGCACTCTAAATGTGTTGAGCCGAACTTTCTATATGAATCGAGACAGCCGCAAAGGGCAGTCTAGCCCTACTGGGAACGGTTACTCCGAGGCTTCTGCGCAGGGGTTCATTGGCAAATTTGAATCAGGCTTCACCCAGGGTACATTCGGTGTCGGGGTCGACGCGTTTGCCCTTATGGGTTTGAAGCTCGACACCGGGAGAGGAAGAAACGGTTTGCAGAGTTCCTTCAACGTTCTGCCTGTGTACAACGACGGTAAGGCAGACGACGAGTACACCAAGGTGGGTGGCTCACTTAAAGCACGAGCATTTGATACCGTTGTTAACGTTGGTGACGTATTCCCTGTTACGCCTGTGGTTTCGTATGGTGACTCCCGCGTGCTGCCCGAGAGCTTCCGCGGCGTGACTGCCATCAACAAAAGCATTTCCGGCTTGACCCTTCAGGGCGGTAGGCTCCACTCCATGAGCCAGCCCCAGTCCACGTCCATGCGCGATAATTTCGAGACCTTCTATGCTGGTCCAGTCAATTCGCCCTGGGTTGCATATTTTGGCGGCGACTACGATGCAACTGACCGTTTAACGCTCAGCCTTTACGGAAGCAAGTTGAAAGATGCCTGGGACCAGAAATACGCCTCTGCTTTATACGTGTACCCACTTTCTGACCAGATGGCCTTAACGGGCAGTGTGAACTATTACAACGCAACGGATGATGGGAAGAAACTTCTTGGCAAGTTCGATAATGATATCTGGAGCATTAAGGTGGGCCTGAAATACGGTTCTCATACCTTGTCAATTTCGCATCAGAGAAACCAAGGGGATGACGATTTTGACTACCTCAGACAATCCGACTCGATTTACGTTGCCAACTCCATTCAATACAGCGATTTCAATTCGCCTAAAGAGCGTTCATGGATGGCGACATACAGCTTGGACATGAGCAACTTCGGCGTGCCAGGCCTTTCGTTCATGACTCGCTATGGCAAGGGAACGGACGCTGATTACTCTAGTGCCAACAGCACCTACATGCGTCGAGATTCCGATGGAAATCCGCTAAAAGATCAGAAACGCTGGGAGCGAGACATCGAAGCCAAATACGTCGTTCAAGCCGGTAGCTTGAAGGACATGTCATTCCGGGTTCGGCAGGCTACAACTAGAGCCACAGCATTTGAGTCCGACCTGGACGAAATCAGACTGATTGTAGAGTACCCTCTCAGTGTGCTTTGACAAACAGAGGCTACCTCTACGTTTAGCAGCTGAAATGGCAAAATCGCGCCAGTTGTTAGGCTCACACGGTTAGGATTGTGCATTATTTAATGATGCAGATAAATAGCCTTGGATAGGCCTGCATGGTTTAACAGGTTGTGCATATCATGTACTTAGGCCGAAAGGTATATCCTGTCGGTACGACATTCACCTTTAGAAGCTCCCATGCTCCTTTGGTCAAGGTGAATCTTTAAGCGCCTGTTAAGGCGCTTTTTTTTGTCTGCCAGATTCGGCGTAAACGACAAAAACCTAGGTTTGCAGTTTTCCGCCCGCCGCACCGCTTGCAGGCCTCAACTAACTTAAAAAATAGTTCAGGCTAACCGTAGGCAATTCCACTCGCGTCAATGGTGAGCACTTCTCATGGGGCTGATGAATGCGCTGAGATTAGAAGCGCCACCAGTGGCCAGGAACCGTTGCTGTCCCGACCGGATGTTTGCCGACTAGTCGCCGTTTCCGTCTTGCTTAGCGTAGGTCTTACAGCAAATCGTTGACAGAGCGAAGACGGACGTTTGCCTGGGGTAATTTCCAGATCCCTTTATCCCCCCGCATATCACCAAAATGCAGGATGAGCCAGACGGCTTAGCTTTCAGATTTGTAATTTTCGGCTAAGGCTGCTGAAAGCCTGACTCACTTAATATTCTCATCAAGCACAACGCTTCACCTCCTGCCAATCAGGCAGAGGTATCACAAGGAAAAAAGCATGAAGATCTCCAAAATTCTCGTTCTGACCTGCAGCTTGGCAATCTCTTCTTTCGCGCTTGCAGAAAGCGGCGGCGACCGCACGTTTGACCGGATGATGAAAGCGCGTGAGGTCGCGGTCCAGGCTTATAACGAGTCGGCGGCAGCGGCTCCAAACCGCGATGTGGCGCAGCAAGAGTCTAAGGCCTCGAAGCCGCACGGCTGATATCCCAACCTTACCGAATTGTAATCATGCTGTTGGCTGGCTTGTGGCATCTTTCATCCAACACGCTCGTGGCTGCTAATCTGAATCTTGATATGCGCATCTCACGTGCTAGCTATACATCCGACTGATGGGAACAAATCGGTATGCAATCCAAGACTTCTCGGCGCACCTTCGTAAAAGGTCTCGCAGCTGGCGGTATCCTCGGCGGCCTCGGGCTATGGCGCACCCCTGTATGGGCGGTTACCAGCCCAGGCCAGCCCAGCGCTCTGTCGGGTACTGAGTTCGATCTATTTATAGGCGAAACCCCGGTGAACATCACAGGTAAAGCCCGTACGGCTATGGCTATCAATGGTGGGATTCCTGGGCCGCTGTTGCGCTGGCGGGAAGGCGACACAGTCACGTTGCGTGTTAAGAACCGGTTAAAGGAAACGACGTCCATTCACTGGCACGGAATAATTCTTCCAGCAAACATGGATGGCGTGCCGGGGCTCAGCTTCCACGGCATCGAAGCTGACGGGATGTACGTCTACAAGTTCAAGGTCAAGCAGAACGGCACCTACTGGTATCACAGCCACTCCGGGTTTCAAGAGCAGGTCGGCGTATATGGGCCGTTGGTTATCGATGCCAAGGAGCCGGAGCCTTTCAAGTACGACCGCGACTATGTGGTGATGCTGACCGACTGGACCGACGAAGACCCTGGCGCTTTGATGAGCAAGCTCAAGAAGCAGTCCGATTACTACAATTATCACAAACGGACGGTTGCAGATTTCATTCACGACGTCAGCGAAAAAGGGTGGTCGTCGACCGTCGCTGATCGAAAGATGTGGGCCGAAATGAAGATGAACCCCACTGACATCGCAGATGTGAGTGGAGCGACCTACACGTACTTGATGAATGGCCAAGCGCCAAACATGAACTGGACGGGCATCTTCCGGCCAGGCGAGAAGATCCGCCTTCGCTTCATCAACGGTTCGGCGATGACGTACTTTGACGTCCGCATCCCAGGGTTGAAGATGACGGTAGTGGCGTCTGATGGACAATACGTCAAGCCTGTCAGCGTGGATGAATTCAGGATCGCAACAGCCGAAACCTATGATGTGATTGTCGAGCCCACCCAAGAGGCGTACACGCTTTTCGCCCAGTCAATGGACCGAACAGGGTATGCATGTGGAACGCTGGCTGCCCGTGCCGGTTTGACCGCCCCAGTACCGCCGTTAGATCCGCGTCCCCTAGTGACCATGGCCGACATGGGCATGGCGGGGATGGATCATGGTGGGATGGCAGGTATGGGAGACATGGGCGGCATGGACCAGGGCGGTATGAAAGGCATGTCTGGTATGGATGGTGGTGACATGAAGGGCATGGACAGCATGGCTGGCATGGACCACAGCAAGATGCAGGGCATGGACCAAGGCGGCATGCAAGGCATGTCTGGTATGGACGGTGGGGACATGAAAGGCATGGACATGGCTGGCATGGACCATAGTCAGATGTCCATGGGCGGCATGTCTGGGATGGCGGGGATGGGCGCTATGCAGTCCCATCCAGAAACCGAAAAAGACAATCCGCTGGTCGATATGCAGGCGATGTCGACCTCGCCGAAGCTTGACGACCCCGGCATGGGCCTTCGCGACAACGGGCGCAAGGTTTTAACTTACTCGGATCTAAGAAGTACCTTTGAAGATCCCGACGGCCGCGATCCCGGTCGCACGATTGAGCTCCATCTGACAGGTCATATGGATAAGTTCGCTTGGTCGTTCAATGGCGTGAAGTTTTCCGACGCAGAGCCGATACGTTTGAAATACGGCGAAAGGGTCCGTGTTGTATTGGTCAACGATACGATGATGACTCACCCGATTCACCTGCATGGTATGTGGAGCGACCTTGAGGACGAGAACGGCAATTTCATGGTCCGTAAGCACACGATCGACATGCCCCCAGGCTCCAAGCGTAGCTATCGAGTGACCGCCGATGCGCTTGGGCGTTGGGCTTACCACTGCCATCTACTTTTCCACATGGAAATGGGGATGTTCCGTGAAGTACGTGTGGAGGAGTAAGAAATGACCATGAGAACCAATTTGCGCATCACCTACGTACACGTAGCGGTCGTAGCTGCCGGGTTAACCTTGGGCCCAAGTCAATGGGTAGCGGCAGCCGACAGCGCCAAAGCCTCGGACCACGGGCAGATGCAGGGTATGGATCAGAGCCAAATGCAGAGCATGGACCATAACCAGATGCAAGGCATGGACCACAGCCAGATGCAAGGCATGGACCACAGCCAGATGCAAGGCATGGACCACAACCAGATGCAAGGCATGGATCACAGCCAGATGCAGGGCATGGACCATAACCAGATGCAAGGCATGGACCACAGCCAGATGCAGGGCATGGACCACAGCCAAATGACCGGGATGGCCCCCAATACCCAGCAGGCGCCGACTCAGAGCCGCACGCCAATTCCTGTTCTGACGGATGCTGATAGAGCCGCTGTCTACAACGCTCCCGGCGGCCATGAAGTACATGACAGTGGCTACAACTCGTTCATGCTCATTGACCAGCTGGAATGGCAGAACGCAGATGAAGGCAGCGTCCTTAACTGGGACGCCAAAGGTTGGATCGGCGGCGATGTGGACCGTCTGTGGTTGCGCACAGAGGGTGAACGGACCAATGGCAAAACCGAACAGGCAGAGGCGCAAGCATTATGGGGTCACGCTATCAGCCCCTGGTGGGACCTGGTAGGTGGGGTGCGTCAGGATTTCAAACCTGGTGATCCGCAAACGTGGGCTGCGTTTGGCCTTCAGGGCTTGGCGCTCTATAACTTCGAAACAGAAGCCACGGTTTTCCTTGGCGAGGGCGGCCAAACCGCAGCGAGATTAGAAGGTGATTACGACATTCTGCTGACGAATAAGCTCATTCTTCAGCCCACCGCCGAGATCAATTTTTACGGAAAAAATGATCCTCAGCGCGGTATTGGATCTGGCCTATCCGAAACCGAATTAGGCCTTAGATTACGTTATGAAATACGGCGAGAATTCGCACCCTACATCGGGGTGACATGGAACCGATCATATGGCAACTCTGCCGATTACGCCCGAGAGGAAGGCGAGGACCGCAGCGAAGCACGCCTAGTTCTTGGTGTCCGTATGTGGTTCTAAACGCATCTTAAAAGTGACACAACAAACCAAACCTCAAACCTACAGCTTTGCGCTGTGAGGAGCCTTGCATGTCTATTTTCAAAACTACTGCTGTTGCTGTTGCGCTGTCTGGCGGCCTGCTGATGAGCGCCTTGGCCCAAGCTCACCCTAAGCTCGTGTCGTCCACGCCCGCCGAAGGTGAAGCGGGTGCGGCTCCAGGTAAGATCGAACTGCATTTCTCCGAGAACCTCGTGACTCAGTTCTCTGGCGCCAAGCTGATCATGACTGACATGCCTGGCATGCCAAACTCCCCCATGGCTGTAAAGGCCAATGTCGCTGGCGGTAGCGACCCTAAAACCATGGTCGTCACACCAGCTTCACCTTTGACCGCAGGCTCATACAAGGTGGAGTGGCGCGCTGTGTCATCTGACACGCATCCAATAACCGGAAATGTTACGTTCAAAGTGAAGTAAGCCATGAGCGACTCTGTCAACGTTGTACTGCGTTTTGCCCTTTATACGGACCTGATGTTGCTGTTTGGCTTGGCGGTATTTGGGCTCTACAGCCTACGCGGACGAGAGCGGATATCGGGGGCAGTGTTGAATTTTGAGTCGCTGCTGGTTGCGACCGCTGCAATGGGAATGGTGCTTTCCGTCGTCGGGATGATTGTTCTTGCGCAAAACATGAGCGGCGCTGCTGACTGGGCGGAGCTCCAACCTCACATTGGGATGATGCTGACTGAAACCGAAGTTGGTTTTACCTGGATCATCCGAATGTTCGCTCTAGCTCTGGCGCTGCTTGCGGCGACCCTGAACAAGCGCTGGCCGTCGTCAAGCCTCTGGATTGCTGCAACAGGTGCGGGGCTTGCGCTTGCTTCGCTTGCCTGGAATGGCCATGGGGCAATGGACGAGGGAACCCGCAGGTTCTGGCACTTTGCCGCTGACATCCTGCACCTGCTAGCGGCGGGAGGCTGGATCGGGGCCCTGGCTGCGTTCGGACTGTTGTTGAGGCTTAAAAAACTTGAGGCGAAGCACCTGGTCGAGGTCCTTTCACGTGCGTTAACGGGTTTTGAGTCGGTAGGCGCTCTTATCGTTGGGGTCATTGTCGCAACGGGCGTGGTTAATTACCTGTTCATTGTAGGGCCCAGCCTGGATGGCGTTACCGACAGTACCTACGGTATTTTGCTTTTCGCAAAACTCGCGCTGTTCGGTGGAATGGTGGTACTCGCAGCACTCAACCGGTTCCACCTAAGCCCATTGCTGGAGCAATCATTACAGGCGGGCGACTACACATCAGCGGTAAATGCTCTGAGGCGCAGCATGGTCCTGGAGTTCTCCGCTTCGGTGGCAATTCTGTTGCTGGTAGCTTGGTTAGGTACATTAAGTCCAGCAATGGACATGGCTGCCTGATAGCTACCGGCCCTGGTCATCCTCAAGGCCCTTTTCTTCCCGAAAAGGGCCTTCCGCATTTTAGGCATAGTTCGCTGTCATCAGACTTACTGAAATGTAACTTTGAGCTCACATTAACGACAGCTTTCTGTCGTTATAGTCTCCATACAAACATATGCACATGGAGATTTGTAAAATGAACAACCTTGCCTCCCTTTCACTTGCGTTGTGCTTTGCCTTCGTGACTTCTTTTGCATCCGCTGATGGTCGAAACGACCCAGTCTATGGCGAAATGATCAGAGCCAACGAAAAGTCTATGGAAAAATACGCCCAATCTAAAGGAAAGGGTCAACCTGAGGTGATTCATTATCAATATGGCTTCAAGGCAGATATTGCTAAAGTATTAGGTACGACTTCAGCCAAGGGAAGCCGTCTCGCTTTTGGCAACTGCGGCGTGATGCCGGCACAAATGAATTACGAGGATAGTAATGGCAATATCAAAATTCTTGAATACGTTATGCTGCCCAACAACTGCACTAATGCACACTGATGTTTAGCCGTCGGGTTCGGTAGTTGAGCTTAACGTTCTATTAATTGCGCTGCTAACGATGTTGGAAACCAAACTCGCACTGATACGGTTACATCCCTTAGAACTCTTTCAGAATTTTAAAGGTAACGGCATAACAAGCGGTGCGTGAACTTGACAAGCGCTCAGTGAATCGCCCCGGTAAGCGTCACGTCGGCTAGAACGTTATAGATCAGATCCGCCATCTACTCCGGCCCGTTGGGCAACCGGGGCAGCTGAATCAGGAGTTGATCCAAGGATGCTGGGCAAAATTGCCATGATTCTTGCCGCCCTTATGTGCGCGAACGGCTCCGGCCGTCGCTTGTACACTGGGCGTTGCCGCAGAGCACGCAACCCACGCGATCGTCTTGGGGAATCGCCCAGCGCGCTGGCCCAGCCTTTCCTGGACAAGGTGGCCTTCGCCACGGAAGGGATGATGACCTCGTCATCTTCGCGCGGCCGGTTCTCGTATGCAAAAAAATTACCTTACGCTTAACCGGCTGCCACTATAGTGATAGTTGGTTGCCAACTCCGCTAAGAAACCCCGCGCCCTTATCAAGTCCGATATAGCATCAGTTACCTGAAGCCTGCTCAGCTGCCTTTGAATGACGTCCGACCGCTCAACGCCAGCTTGGCCTCGACCGTGAGTCTTCAAGCTGCGCACGATTGATCAGGCTGCAGTTGTACAGCGAGACGATAAAGCTTGAGCGGGAGCGTGTTTGGTTCGGCCGCAGCCTCGGTGCCGCTCGTTCTGATCAGCGCGAACATCAGACGGGCACGGCCGATGGCATTGTCACTGGACATGGTCACCAGCCGGGGTCCTCACAGTGCACTTCTGTTGACGCTTTTAAGCATGACCCCTCCTGCTCCATACCGCTGGGGCGAAGCGATAACAGTTGCGTCCCGCGCGCTTGGCCACGTACATGGCCGCGTCAGCACTTGCTAACAATTGCTCCGGTGTGGTCAACGCGTAGGCCGGGCAGACCGTGACCCCCACGCTCGTGCCGATCTTTACCGTATGCCCACGCAGGTGAAAAGGCTGCGCGAGGGTTGCGCACATAGCAGCAGCGATTCGTTCGCAAGTGTCCTGAGCCTTGGCGCCTGACGCAATCACGACAAACTCATCGCCCGCCAAGCGGCACACAGTATCGTGCTGACGCACTTTTTGACGAAGCCGTTCGGATACCTGGCATAAGAGTTCATCGCCAAGGTCGTGACCATACTCATCGTTGACCCTTTTGAAGCCATCGAGATCGAGGAAAAAAACCGAAAAATCAGCCAGGCCTCGCTCTGCTGAGTCGACGGCCTCGCTGAGTTTTTCCCTCAGGGCCGCGCGGTTAGGCAAACCGGTCAAGTGATCGAGCAAGGCCCTGTCTGGGAGCGATTTCTCTTTCCGCTTTTGTTCAGTGACGTCCAGAGACATGACGAAGAATCCAACGATGGCTCCGTCACGCACGTCGGGTATGTAGGTGGCGCGCCAAATCCGGCCGTCAAGATCGTCGTAGCGAATGTCGTCCCGAGTGCTGCGATCGCCCGCTAGGGCACGGTCGAAATACGGCAAAAGTTCCTCGTAAACCGCAGGCTTCAGGACAGTCTGGACAGACTTTCCTCGCAGCGACAACGGATCGACATTGAAAATCTCCTTGTATCTGGCGTTATTAAAAACATAGCGCAACTCCGAATCCACCTGCGCGATCAACATAGGCACGTTGTCAGCGATGGATCGAAGGGTTTCCTGACTTCTCACAAGGTCAACGGTTCGCTCAACTACGCGCTGCTCTAGTTCGTGCTGATGATTCAGTATCAACTCCTCGCTGTGCTTACGCGTGGTGATATCCAGGATCACCGCGATAAGATGCAGGGGCGCACCCGCGGCCTCTCGCAGGATCGCGACGCTCAAGTCGACCCAAACAAGTGATCCATCCTTGCGCACATAACGCTTTTCCAACGAGTAGTTCTTGCGACAGCCGTTGATGAGATCCGCAACCAAGGCCAGATCCTGCTGGATATCGTCCGCGTGAGTGATTTCCTGAAACGTCTTGCTCAGAAGCTCGTCTGACGAATAACCCGTTATCTCGCAAAATTTAGGATTAACGACTGAAAATCGCCCGTCCAGATCGACGATGGCCTTCCCTGTCGGAGTTTCTTGAAAAACTGTAGCGAACCTTGTTTCACTCAATGACCGAGCGCGACGCTCATCATCATAGATTGTCCGGGCCTGGCCGGACATGCTGCGATGAAACAATTCTCGCTCGACCGCCCGGGCCAGATCTTTCATAGCTGTGAGGGTGCTTTGAGTAATCAACCTTGGGCGATGGTCAATCGCGCACAGGGTGCCTACTACATAGCCTTCGCTGGAGCGAAGAGGGATGCCGGCGTAAAATCGAATAAAGGGCGCTCCGACAACAAGAGGGTTGTCGTGAAACCTGACATCTGTGGCCGCGTCCTCGACGACCAGAGAGCCCTCTGCATGCAGGGCATGGGCACAGAACGCAATATCCCGCGAGGTTTCGCAAGTATCCAGTCCCACCTTGGACTTGAACCATTGCTTGTCGGCCTCAACCAGCGATATCAACGCGGTGGGCACCTGCAACAACTCGGCCAGGACTCGGGTGAACCGGTCGAATGTCTCCTCGGTAGCTGTATCCAGAACATCCAGGCTGCGGAGAAACTCCAGCCGCGCCTCCTCGTTAACCGGGTAAGGGGCAATCAGCATTGCGATATGATCCTTTTGGTGACCCCGTCCGGACGCGCGTTCCAAGACTTTCGGTCGCTTGCCTGAGAATTTGTAGTCCCGACTCTCCGGCGAGCGCTGCACCGTTGACCGACCCAAGCTTCGGTTTTTAGTTTGCAAGTGAACGCTGAATGACTCGAGCATGGGAGATGCTGCACCAGCCGTATAGGTCTGCTGCACCACTTTGCAACAGGCTGCTTTCGGCCCGTCAAGGGTACGATGCGTCTGGTCAAGTCAGCGCAAATGCCATACCAAGCCGAATTGAAGAAGTGGTCAAGTCCGCCCGAGCACAGTGCCATATCATCTCAGGGCCCATGCACCCCCAAAATGTGCGGGCATTCTCGCCTTCATTGCTCGAAGCGAACAATGTCTGGTCGTGGTCTACTGGCTCATTGATTGGCGGTCCGAATACAGCCCGACTGGCCCCATGCAGTTGGAGATACATCAATTCGACTGCTGCTCACTTGTTCGCTGGATAGCTCGCCACGACCACCTGTGCTCCTGCCTTGCTCAGACCGACAACGTCGTAAGCCTGTGACGTTTGGCCATTTTCCATTCCTGGCGAGCCCATAGGCATTCCGGGGACTGCAATGCCCACCAGGTCCTGACGACCGCGCAGGTCCTTGATCTGTGCGGCAGGCACATGGCCTTCGATGAACTTTCCATCAATCACCGCGGTGTGGCAGGAGGCCAGTCCTTGCGGCACACCGAGGCTCTGCTTAACGGCACTCATGTTGCTTTCAACATGATCGTTGATCTTGAAGCCATTGGCTTCAAGATGTTTGATCCAAGCCTTGCAGCAGCTGCAATTGGCGTCGCGGTGCACGTCGAGTGTCAACGTATCCGCGGCATTTGCCGCGCCTGCAAAAAAAAGTGCTGCAACAAGCGTTAGCCGTAGGTTGGCCATGACATTCCTTATATGGAGCCGGCGTTTGCCGCTCAGTTTTCGATAATTTTAACGACAGCAGCAGCCGCGGCCTGTCTGAGCGCTGGGAGTGGAATCACGGACCGCGACAGCCAACTCAGCGGGGTATCCAGCTTCATTCAGGGCATTTACCAGGCTTTGTTCGTCAGGAGATCCGCTGACCGATACCTGCCCGGTTTTCAGCTCGACTGTTACATCTACGACTCCTGCCACAGTCACCAGCGCAGCTTTGACATGCTTAACGCATGCGCCGCAGCTCATGCCTTGTACCGTTAATTCGGTTGTACCCATGACGAAACCCTCAGTCGTGGTCAGAACTCTCCTGACCAGTAACCCATCTTTGACCTTGACAGCGTGTCAAGGTCAAGCCCCGTCAGCAAGCAGTAGCTTAAGCGTTATGCCTGGTCGCTCTCGATTACAATTTTGTAAGCTTGTGCGATCGAAACTGGGATATTGCGTCACGTTGTGTTTCGATAGTGCTCGTTGACACCGATGCTGTAACTCACCGAGATCCGATTGACCTACATGTCCCGCTTCGCACTGGCTGTGTTCATGATTTTTACCCTCATTCTTCCGGCATTCGCAAGCGTGGGCGCAGTCATGCCTGCCGAACCGTGCCCGATGCAGACAATGATGGATGGTGCACAGCACGCCCTGGCGGACGAGCCCTGCGCAGACATGGGTGACTCGGCGTCCATTGATCATAAGTCCGTTTGCAAACCCGGACAGGACTGTAAAAGCAGCGCTATGGTGCAGATCAATCCTGCCCAAAATCTTGCACCGATACGCCCCCTTCCGCAGTTGACCTACTTCGCTCTCACGGTACAGCGGGTCCTCGCTGATTTCTGGCGCCCGCCCCGTTTAGCCTGATGCCTATGTCCGAATCGTATCCTCTGGAGGGTACGTAATCGTTGCCGCTATCTTTTCAGCGGCGGCGCTGACCTTTGCATTGGAGGCTGTTCATGCCTGCTCTTCTACCTGCACATCGACGGCACGCAAGCATGTTGGCGATGCTTCTGCTTTGCCTATATTCGCTGCGGACCCCTGCCGCGGACCTGACGTTTGAACGCGCGCAACAGCTGGCTGAGTTGACCGCTCCAGAAAACCTCGCGGGGCTGGCTCAGGTGCAGTCAGCACAAGAATCAGTCGTGCCCGCTGGAGCGTTACCTGACCCCAAGCTAATTCTGGGCGTCGATAATCTGCCTATCGAGGGCCAGGACCGATACTCACTTGACCGTGACTCCATGACGATGCGCCGTGTTGGGCTGATGCAGGAATTTCCCAACAGCGACAAGCGCGATGCCCGACGCCGCTTCGCCCAGGCAGCCGTAGGCCGTACACAAGCGGAGCAGCGTGCGACGGTGCTTGAGACCAAGCGCCAGGCGGCCTTGGGCTGGCTTGATGTTTTCTATGCCCAACAGACGGTTGATCTGTTTGATGAGATGCAGAAGCAGATTGGCGTTCAGCTTTCAACCCTGCCCGCTCAGGTGGCGGGGGGTAGCTCAAGGGCAGCGGACCTCATACAAGTTCGCCAAGAAATGCTTGCGCTGGAGGACCGCCGGGACGAACTGGCCCGTGATGTTGCCATAGCTCGCGCCAAGCTACGGCGGTATATAGGTCCCGACGCTGATCTTCAACTCTCAGGAACTGCGCCGGCTTTTGATCTGAATACTCATCCCGCTCACCGCAGCCTGTCGGCTCATCCAGATCTGCAAGCTGCTAGCGCTCGGGTCACTGAAGCGAACGCTGAGCTCGACGAGGCCATTGCTGCAAAGAAGCCAGACTGGGGAGTCGAGTTTGTCTATGGCAATCGCGATAACCGCTTCGGCGACATGGTAAGCCTGCAGTTCACCTTCGACCTTCCAATCTTCGTTGGGTCTCGACAAGGGCCTCGTATCCACGCCAAGCAGCAAAATGTTGCTCAGATGGAGGCACAACAGGAAGTAATCCTGCGCAACCATGAGGCCGAGCTTGAAAGCGGATTAGCCGAGGTCAGCCAGGTCCGTAAAGCGCTGGAGCGAAACGAAGCAACCTACATACCTCTGGCCAGTAAGCGGGTTGCGCTGGAGACGGCCAGCTATAAAGCCGGCACCGGTCAGCTGAGTGCGGTTATCGAAGCTCGCAGGGCATTGATTGAGGCACGGCTGCGGCGGGTCGAGCAGCAAAGGAAGCTGCATGAGCTGAGTTCCAACCTCTACTTTGCGTACGTGGAGGCTTTGAAATGAGGCCTTCCAGCATCGTGTTACCCATGGTCGGAGCTGGGCTGCTGATGGCGGGAGTCACCGCCGGCTATCTGATGGGCAAGCCCAGCGATCCGGCGCCAGGCAGCACGCCTTCAGTGTCAATGCCAGACACTGCGAAGGTCATCTACTGGTATGACCCAATGAAACCTGACCAGCATTTTGATAAGCCTGGGCGTTCGCCTTTCATGGATATGGAGCTTGTCCCGAAATATGCCGGCGGTGCTGAAGATAGCCGAACACTCGCGGTCCCTTCGCAAGTCGTACAGAACCTAGGTATTCGCACAGCGAAGGTAACGCTTGGGATCATTGATTCAGCCACGGACGCGGTAGCATCCGTTGCTTATAACCAGCGGGAGATAGCGACACTCCAGGCTCGCTCGAGTGGCTACGTGGAAAAGGTTTACGGCCGCGCCGCCGGGGATGTTCTTCCAGCAGGCGCTCCTTTGGCTGACCTCCTCATTCCGGAATGGTCCGCCGCCCAGCTTGAATTCATTGCGGTGAAACAGACCGGCGATCATGAGTTGATTCAAGCCTCTCGCGAGCGCTTACGTCTTTTGGGCATGCCTCAATCAGTGATCAATCAGGTGCAACGCTCAGAAAAACCTGTTGCGGTGCATACAATCGTCACCCCAATGGCTGGCGAGCTTCAGTCATTGGGGTTGCAGGTCGGCATGTCTGTTTCCAAAGGGCAGGACCTTGCGAAGATTAACGGGCTCTCCACCGTTTGGCTCGACGCTGCGATCCCCGAGGCGGCCCTCGGTAATGTTCAGCTGGGGTCCAAGGTGATTGCGACGCTCGCAGCGTTTCCAGGGCAGACCTTAGCGGGCAAAGTCATTGGCATTCTGCCTTCCGCAGACAACATCACCAGGACCGTGACCGTACGCAGTGAGCTGGCCAATGCCGATGGCCGACTTCGACCCGGGATGTTCGCCTCCGTCCGATTGGGGGCGTCTGGTCAGGAACAAACTTTGTTGATTCCATCCGAGTCCGTCATCCGCACCGGCAAACGGACGCTGGTCATGCTCGCGGAATCAGAGGGGCGTTATAGACCACAAGAGATTGGCATCGGCCTGGAGGCCGACGGTAAGACGCAAGTACTGTCAGGCTTGTCCGAAGGGCAGGCGGTTGTAAGCTCTGGCCAGTTCTTGCTGGATTCCGAGGCCAGCTTGCAGGGGCTACTGACTCGCGCCGAACCAAGCGAATCCGAGCCGCGTGAACGACGCGAACTACATATGTCCGTAGGAGAAATCATCGATCTCGATAAGGACAGCGTGACCCTGAAGCACGGGCCATTTCCTACCTTGGGGATGCCGGGCATGACGATGTCCTTTCCTTTAGCCAAGCCGGAGCTACTGGACGGTTTGCGGGTTGGCGACCACGTCGATATCGCTGTCTCGAAAACCGACGCGGGACTGTTGGTTGAACGGTTGACCCGCAAGGAGCACGGAAATGATTGAGCGCCTCATTCGCTGGTCCATCGGCAACCGCGTTCTGGTGCTATTGGTCACCTTGTTCCTTGGGGTCGGGGGAATTTGGTCCCTGCGCAGTACGCCGATGGATGCCTTGCCGGACCTTTCAGATACCCAAGTCATCATCCGTACCAGTTATCCAGGGCAAGCTCCCCAGATTATTGAAAGTCAGGTCACTTATCCTTTAACGACGACCATGCTTTCGGTTCCGGGCGCCAAGACCGTTCGGGGCTACTCGTTCTTTGGAGACTCCTTCGTCTATGTGCTCTTCGAAGACGGCACTGACCCCTACTGGGCGCGATCACGCGTGCTGGAATACCTTAATCAAGCCCAGGACCGTATGCCCAAAGGCGTCGTAAGCACGCTAGGCCCAGATGCAACAGGCGTAGGGTGGATCTATCAATACGCATTGGTTGACCGTACCGGCACGCATGATCTTTCCCAACTGCGCTCCATTCAGGACTGGTTTTTAAAGTACGAGCTCAAGACGCTACCCAATGTGGCCGAAGTCGCAACGCTGGGCGGCATGGTCAAGCAATACCAGGTTGTGATGGACCCTCAGAAGCTGGTCGCTTACCGCGTCACTCAACAAGACGTCGAGCAGGCCCTTCGCAGGGCCAACCAGGAGACCGGCGGTGCAGTGCTTGAAATGGGCGAGCGCGAGTACATGGTTAGAGCGTCGGGTTATCTTCAAAGCCTCAATGACTTCAAAAGCGTACCTCTGCGAACGTCGGCCGCAGGTGTTCCGGTTTTACTTGGGCAAGTGGCAACCGTTCAGCTAGGTCCTGAAATGCGCCGCGGCGTCGCTGAGCTGGACGGTGAAGGGGAAGTTGTCGGAGGTGTAGTTATCCTGCGCTCCGGCAAAAATGCGCGCGAAGCTCTGCAAGCGGTGAAGAATAAGCTCGAAACCCTCAAGGCGAGCCTGCCGCCTGGCGTGGAGTTGGTCACGACCTATGACCGCTCGCAGCTGATCGATCGCGCTATTAACAACCTGAGCTACAAACTGCTGGAAGAATTTGGCGTTGTCGCACTGGTCTGCTTGCTCTTCCTCTGGCACCTGCGCTCCTCTCTGGTCGCCATCATCACGTTACCGATGGGCATCCTGGTTGCGTTTATTGTGATGCGGTATCAGGGCATCAACGCGAACATCATGTCCTTGGGTGGGATTGCCATTGCGATCGGGGCAATGGTTGACGCGGCAGTGGTCATGATCGAGAACGCGCACAAGCATATCGAGCTCTGGAGGCACAACCACCCTGACGAGAAACTTCAAGGAGAGGCGCATTGGGCTGTCATTGCCGGCGCTGCGGCTGAAATCGGGCCCGCCTTGTTCTTCAGCCTGTTGATCATCACCTTGTCGTTTTTGCCGGTCTTCACGTTACAGGCTCAGGAAGGACGTCTTTTTGGCCCGCTTGCGTTTACCAAGACCTATGCGATGGCTGCTGCGGCAGGGCTCTCGATAACTCTGGTTCCGGTGCTGATGGGCTATTGGATCCGCGGTCGGATTCCCACAGAACAGCAAAACCCCTTGAATAGATGGCTGATAGCGGCGTACCGCCCTGTCCTCAACGCTGTATTGGCCTGGCCTAGACTGACGTTGTCGCTCGCGCTGCTCGTCTTTCTGTCCAGCCTCTGGCCTCTAAGCCAATTGGGCGGTGAGTTCTTGCCCCAAATGGATGAAGGCGATGTCTTGTACATGCCGTCCGCGTTGCCCGGCCTTTCGGCAAGCAAAGCTACGCAACTTCTTCAGCAGACCGACCGCCTGATACGCACGGTTCCGGAAGTCTCACGCGTTTTTGGCAAGGCGGGGCGGGCCGAAACGGCCACCGACCCTGCGCCGTTAGAGATGTTCGAGACGACGGTGCAGTTCAAACCGAAGGATCAATGGCGGCCAGGCATGACAATGGACAAGCTGATCGAAGAATTGGACAGCGCCGTCAAAGTCCCTGGACTTTCGAATATCTGGGTTCCACCCATTCGCAATCGGATCGACATGCTGGCGACCGGAATCAAAAGCCCGATTGGTGTGAAAGTCGCCGGCACGTCGCTGGCCGAAATCGATCGCGTGGCTCGGCAAATCGAAGGCGTCGCCAAAGAGGTACCTGGCGTCAGCTCTGCATTGGCAGAGCGGCTTACCGGCGGACGCTACGTGGATATCAAGATAAATCGGCTGGCCGCTGCCCGCTATGGCATGAACATAGAGGACGTTCAGGACGTTGTGTCAGGGGCCATCGGTGGCAGCAACATCGGCGAGACCGTGGAGGGTCTAGCACGTTATCCCATCAATTTGCGGTATGGCCGGGAATGGCGTGACACACCGAACGCCTTGCGTGAATTACCCATCCTGACTTCGGCGGGGCAGCAGATCACATTGGGCATGGTCGCGGATATCAGCCTGAGCGACGGGCCTCCGATGTTGCGCAGTGAAAATGGTCGATTGTCCGGTTGGGTGTATGTCGACGTACGAGGCAGGGATTTGGCTTCCACGGTCAGAGAGCTTCAGCAGCGCGTTAGCGAGGCCGTGAAGCCAAGCGAGGGGATGACCATTTCTTATTCGGGGCAGTTCGAATTTCTGGAGCGAGCCAACGAACGACTGACGTGGGTTGTTCCGGCAACATTGCTGATTATCTTCGTCCTGCTGTATCTCACGTTCAACCGGGTGAGCGAGGCGCTACTGATCATGGCGACTCTACCTTTCGCCCTCTCGGGAGGGGTCTGGTTGTTGTATTGGTTCGGCTTTAACCTATCCGTCGCGACAGGGGTAGGCTTCATCGCCTTGGCGGGGGTCTCGGCCGAGTTTGGCGTGATCATGATGATCTACTTGAAAAATGCCTGGCAGGTTCGACTCCATGCGGGTCGTGATGACAGCACCGCCTTGCTCGAATCCATTCGCGAGGGTGCTGTGTTGCGGGTAAGACCCAAGGCAATGACCGTTGCGGTGATCATCGCGGGCTTATTACCCATTCTCTGGGCGAGCGGGACCGGCTCGGAGGTGATGAAGCGCATTGCGACGCCGATGGTCGGCGGCATGATAACGGCGCCACTGCTATCGATGCTGGTTTTACCCGCAGCCTACTGGCTGATGAAGCGAAACCCGTCACGTCGTTAGTCCAGATTGCGCCGAGGTCAGCTTGGCGCTCCGAGATGCTTCCTAACTGATGAAGCCCAGCAAGCTGCCACCCAGGCAGTACCCAATGATCCCAACAATGGAGCTCTTCTGGTACCAGTGCCGAAGCGAACGACCAAAACCGACGCCTTTGCGAAGTCCAAGCTGACGGCTGAGCGAAACGCCCAGCCGTTTGGACATACGCTTGTCAAGCTTTAGGCAACGGAGGTTCTGCTTGGTCAGCCTTATAGTGAGAACCGCCAGAACCGACGCGCAGGTTTCGCTGGGCTAACGCGGCCCGCTTTCAGACAGAATCAAGGCGAGCCTACTCGAGGGAAGCTGGCCACGAAAACAAGAACAGGACTCATCCTCAGCAGCAAGCGCCGTTCAACATTACCATTATGTAAGGTTGCGATATTTCTCTTGGAAGCCGATGCAATGGTGCGTATCGTCTAGGCAGTGCAGTGGCACATGATCGAATTAATTTTCTGAGCTCTGGGGTTTTCCCTAGGGCTTGTTGCGTTAAATCGTAGCGTAACTGAAGGATATTAAAATGAGTATTAGTTTTGAAAAGTCGTTGGGCTCTGCGGAGAGAGCTTTAACTTATCGCAGTCGAAGAGCTGAAGTGCTAAGTAATAATATCGTTAATGCCGATACCCCAAACTTCAAGGCCAGAGACTTGGACTTTTCTGCTGTGCTCGCCAGCCAGACCAAACAAGGTCTTGGCAATCCGCTGTCTTTGCGCACGACCAGTCAAAAGCATATCTCAACAAACACATCGACGAGTGAATCGTACGGTGATGACTTATTGTACAGCACCCCAACCCAACCTTCCCTTGATCAAAATACAGTTGACCAACAGATTGAGATTGCAAAATACACGGAAAACCAGATTCATTTCGATGCCGCCTTCACGAGGCTGAATGGAGCGTTCAAAGGTCTACTCAAAGTGCTGCGAGGGGACTAACTCCTTACGCGGCCTCTGTAGCGGAGACTGCTTCGGCAGCAGCTCTGCAGTTACGTCATCTTGACAGGCGCGAGCCATTAAAGCCTAACATCCCTTTCAGTGTTTGATCGCTATAATCTGCCCTAGGCAACGGCCGCCCAAAACAATGAGAGACATATCTAAGGCGCGGCTTATCGCTGCTATAGCCCCGGCAGCCCCGGCATTGACGCTAGCTAACCCGGACACTTCTGAGCCTTAACGCATTAAAAACTACAGATGCAGAGCTGACGCTCATTGCTAGCGCAGCGATTATCGGCGACAGAAGGTGCCCTGTCAGCGGATAGAGCAGACCTGCAGCGAGGGGAATACCCATTGAATTGTAAAGCAGAGCGAAGCCAAGATTCTGCCGCATGTTTCTTACCGTCGCGACCGAAAGAGCCCGAGCCCGTACAATCCCCATCAGGTCACCTTTCACCAGCGTTAGCTGTGCGCTATTCATTGCGATGTCAGTCCCTGTTCCCATCGCGATTCCCACATTCGCTCGAGCGAGAGCCGGTGCGTCGTTAATTCCGTCGCCAGCCATGGCAACCTTTCGGCCATCTTTTTGAAGTTCGGCAACCAGGCGCTCTTTGTCCTGAGGTTTTACTTCACCATGAACCTCTTCGATACCGAGCTCCTTCGCAACCGCTCGCGCGGTGGTAAGTCCGTCTCCAGTAGCCATTATGATCTTTACGTTATCGGCGGTGAGCTTGATGACCGCTTCTTTGGACGTAGATTTAAGAGGGTCTGATACGGCTAACAGTCCTGCTAATAGCTCATTAACCGCGAGATACATGATGCTGATGCCTTGAGTGCGCAATGACTCCGAATGCTCTTGGAACACCTTGATGTCAATGCCAGCTGATTTCATCAATGCACTGTTACCCAATTGGATTCTCTTGCCATTTACAAAGCCACTCACTCCAACGCCAGAGCCCGAGTCGAAAGATTCAGGCTTGGTGAGCGGAATGGCTTCAGCTCGGGCGTGATCGACAATGGCACGAGCCAAAGGATGCTCACTGCCTTGATCAAGGCTAGCTGCCCATTGAAGAACATCGTGGGGGGCGAAGTCAGGTGTGGCCTCGACACTGTGAAAGACTGGGCGCCCCTCCGTTAGCGTTCCCGTTTTATCAACGATCAGCGTATCGATCTTACAAAGGTTCTCGATGGCGCTGGCATCCCTGAATAACACCCCTAGGCTGGCGGCCTTTCCAGTCGAAACCATGATGGACATTGGTGTTGCAAGTCCCAGCGCACAGGGACACGCGATAATCAGTACAGCCACAGCGTTGATCAGACCAAAAACCCAGCTAGGCTCTGGGCCGAAGATACCCCAGCCTATGAACGTCATGACGGCGATAGAGATAACGCCCATTACAAAGTAACCGGCAATGGAATCAGCCATCCGCTGCATCGGTGCTTTAGAGCGCTGTGCCCGAGCGACCATTTGCACGATCTGAGACAACATGGTTTCGGCCCCGACCTTTTGGGCCTGCATGACCATACTTCCATGTGTGTTTAGCGTGGCGCCTATCAAGCTATCTCCAGCACGTTTCATTACGGGGACTGGTTCGCCTGTAAGCATGGACTCGTCTACTGCACTTTCTCCTTCTAATACGGAGCCATCGACCGGCACCTTCTCACCTGGCCTGACCCTCAAACGGTCTCCTAAATGAACGTGGGCAAGCGGAACATCTTCCTCTAGCCCACCAGCATTGATCCTGCGAGCGGTCTTGGGGGATAGACCAAGCAAGGATTTGATGGCGGCGGACGTTTGCGACCGCGCCTTAAGCTCAAGAACCTGCCCAAGCAAGGTGAGGGATATGATCACGGCTGCTGCTTCGAAGTAGACGCCGATTCGTCCATCTTGCATAAAATTGCTGGGAAAAACTTGCGGGAACAGCGTTGCCGCGACGCTATAGAGGTAGGCTGCGGCGGTGCCTAACCCGATCAGAGTCCACATGTTCGGACTGCGATTTGAAACAGACGTCATGGCTCTGATAAAAAAAGGCCAACCGGCCCATAAGGTTACGGGCGTCGCAAGGCCTAACTCGACCCAGTTTTGGACTGAGCCATGAAAGAGCTGTAACGAGTGCGCTGTCATCGTGAGCAGCGTGACTATGAGGGTCAAGGGAAGCGACCACCAAAAGCGGCGATTAAAATCCCGGAACTCAAGATTTTCGTCCTCACCGAGCGTAGGCATCACCGGCTCTAGTGTCATGCCACATTTAGGACAATTGCCGGGTCCTGATTGCCTTACCTCTGGATGCATGGGACAGGTGAAGTCACTTCCCGCCTTTACGGGAGGCCCTGAAGGACTCGTGGGCTCTGCGCCCCGATGATCGCGGGCGTATCGTTCAGGGTCTGCCTGGAACTTTACCCGGCAGTTGTCACTGCAAAAAAAATAGCGATGACCGTGGTAATGCTCGACGAATGCACTCGAGGGCGTAACCGACATACCGCAGACTGGATCACGTCGGCCGGCCTCAGGGAGCGGAGCTGCATGGTCGTGCTCAGGCTCAGGGTTGTGGTGGGAAGCAGTGTCCATTAGCTATCCTTGTTTCGCAGCGCTCGTACAGGAGACATGCACTTGGTGCTTTGTAGTAGCGCCTGCAGATTTTCCTGGATTCTATAGCCACCGGAGCCGGCTAACAGCAGCAGTCCTTGATAGAACTGACCTGTCGGTGCAGTCAGCGTTCCGATGCTAGCTCGCTATTCCGGATATGCAATCACAAGCAGACAACACGGATCAGAACGGGGATGCCGTATCGCTAGCTCGGGCCTTCGCTTTTTTGCCCCGTTGCCTGAAAAGCTGGCCAGGCGCACAGATGAACTCACCGTTCCAGATATTGGCTGGTGGCCTATGCGAGAGACCGCGAGGGAAACAGGTCGTATCTAGGGAGCGCATTAAAGAACGGCGCCATAACGGCGCCGACAGACCAAGGAGCAAGGGCCCTAGAGTGGAGGTCACGATTAGCACTAGCCGACTCCCTTTACGCCAAACGATCCGGGCGAAGGCTAAAGCTGTGAAGACTATAGACGCATCTTCCTTTCTGAAGCCTGTTCGCTGCATTACATTTCTGTAAGCTTGCGCCATCTCTGGGTCTTTTGGATCACACTGAAGCTGTAGACCTACAAGGAGGACCTAGCATGAGAATTTTGGTAGCGGAAGATGAACCAAAAACTGGAACCTACCTCCAGCAAGGACTCGTGGAAGCAGGCTTCAGCGTCGACCGCGTAGTCACGGGTACAGATGCCCTGCACCAAGCTTTCGGTGACAACTACGATTTGCTGATTCTAGACGTCATGATGCCGGGCTTAGACGGCTGGGAAGTCATCAGGATGGTCAGGGCCGCGGGCAAGGCAGTTCCTGTCCTTTTTCTAACAGCCCGTGATGGTGTTGACGATCGGGTGAAGGGACTAGAGCTGGGGGCTGACGATTACCTAGTGAAACCCTTTGCATTTTCGGAACTATTGGCCAGGGTCAGAAGCTTGCTTCGTCGTGGAAACAGCTCTCCTCAACAAAACACCATAAAGATCAGTGACCTTGAGATTGATCTTCTCAAACGTCGGGCGACACGCTCAGGTAAACGCATCGATTTAACCGCGAAAGAGTTTTCTCTTCTGGAGCTTCTGATGCGGCGGCAGGGTGAGGTATTGCCTAAATCATTGATCGCGTCCCAAGTTTGGGACATGAATTTTGACAGCGATACCAACGTGATTGAAGTGGCCATTCGCAGACTACGAGCAAAAGTCGATGATGGTTTCGACCCAAAGCTTATTCATACCTCTCGCGGCATGGGCTACATGCTTGATGCTCCGGATACAGAATGAAGCGCGCCTCGCTAACGCTGCGCCTTAGTCTGATGTTTGTGTGCGCCGTGGTCGCGGTTCTGATCGTCGCTGGGGTTAGCGTCAACGAGCTCACTCGGCATCATTTCAAGGAGCTGGATCGCCAAACGCTAATGGAAAAGCTTGAAGCAACGACACAAATCCTTGACGGCAAGTCAGGATCAATAGATGGAGCTGACGTTGAGCTTCAGCTACGCGCGCTACTTGGTGCACATCCGGAGCTGTCCGCCATTATCATGGGCAAGGATGGTGTGGTGTTGTTCTCGGCTCCTAATGCAATTAGGCCACCGGGGATAGAGCCTGACTCCGAGCACAACATCTCGGAATGGTCGGAAGCTGGCCGCATGTATCGTGGCATGAAAGCTACGGTTCGAACCGTACATCAGGCTCAAGCGGTGACCGTCTGGCTGATCCTTGATGTCACCAGCCATATGCATTTTTTCGAAACCCTGCAGTGGTGGTTTGTACTCGGTTTGGTAGTCAGCACTATCGTAAGCGCAGCGTTGGGATGGCTGGTAGCGCGCAATGGGCTACGCCCGGTTGAACAAGTAACACGCGCGGCTGCCGCAATGTCGGCTCGGTCGCTGAAGGAGCGCATCCCCCTTGAGCCAGTGCCCAAAGAGCTGTTACAGCTGGTCTCCTCGTTCAATGCCATGCTGGCCCGGTTGGACGAGTCCTTCGTCCGGCTCTCTAATTTCTCTGCCGACATTGCGCACGAACTGCGAACCCCAATCAGCAATCTGCGGACCCATACGGAAGTCATCCTTACCAAAAAGCGGGCGCCAGAGGCCTATGAGGAAAACCTGTATTCAAATCTTGAGGACCTCAACCGGCTCTCCAACATCATCGACGGCATGCTTTTTTTGGCCAAGTCGGACAACGGGTTGCTTCTGCCCGCTCAGCAGAAAGTCGACCTAAGAGACGTGGTTGAGAAGCTTTTTGAGTACTACCAGTTGCTTGCCGATGAAAAGCAGATACAGCTCCAGGTATCAGGAAGCGGCTTGATTTCAGGCGATCCAGTGATGTTGGACAGGATCATCTCTAACCTCTTATCAAATGCGCTGCGCTATACACCTATCGGTAGCACTATCGTTGTTCAGATTAAACCTGACGGCAGCTTTATTGCTCTAGAGGTGACAAACCCAGGCGAAGAGATACCGGAGCAGCATCGGAGCCGTATCTTTGACCGATTTTACCGTGTGGACCCGGCCCGACGAGAAGGTGGTGCCAACAATGCAGGCCTTGGCTTGGCAATTGTCCGCTCTCTGGTTGAGGCTCACGGCGGAAATATTAAATGCGTGTCGGACCAGGGAGAGACGACGTTTCGGATTGAGCTGCCGGCCCTGCGTGCGTAACCGTTACCCAGCCTCCTAGGAATTTGGAACGCACGGTGGCAGGACAACCCTGTCGGGTGGTGGTGGCTCTGGCCTTAATTGGAGCGGCTTCGAAGTCAGGAAGGTCCACGCTCTCGTTGAAAACCAAAGCTCCCCCCACGGCGGAGCGCATCGGCGGCTCTGGTCCGCCGAACGCTCTTTTTCGTTTCGGGCCGAGCTAATATGGGAAGAAGATTGGTTCGCTTCACGTTAAGCGGCCATTCCTTCGCACTCATGAGCACACTGATTGCAAGCGCTGGCACACGCTTGGCAGTGGTCGTGAGAATGTCTGGAACATTCAGCAGCGCAATCTCGGCACGCTTGGGCACATAGCTTACAAAGCTCAGCTGCGAACGGACTATTTCGTGCCATGAAAACAGCTGCCAGGCGACAAAGGTCTGCACAATCAAGGTCAAGCTTGATGCATTGCGCCATCATTTTAACGTTATCTTCGCCCAAGCAGGCGGAAGCGCAGGTATCGCAAGCAGCGGCGCAGGATAGACAAGCTGCGATGCAGCTATCGAAGGACTGATTCATCAGGCATCTCCTAGTGGACAGGTCGATTGAGACTTGACGGAGGAAAAATCCCGTCAAATCATCTCGACCTGCTCATCCAAGAGGCGGTTTCTTTATTTTTATGACATTTCTGTAAGGTTGCGTTCTAGCGCGCAAACACCCCGTACAGGTGAACGAGCGTTCCAGCTCCATCAGGCCAGCATCGTGGTCGATACCGCTGGCAGGTGATGAGCATGTTTCTTATGTCGCCATCCCACCGTGGATGGGTGATAAGAAGGGTGAATCTAACGCAAGTTGGAGTTGATACGAAACGAGGCTATCAGGTTCTTTTAAAAAATAACCTATTTTATCACCAGCCATTGGAGCTTCCGATGTTCCCTAAAGGTGTGTGACCGACCTCCCCAGAGTAGGTGCTTGGTTGATGGCAAAGCATCTGAAGCGCTGCTTTCAAACCATGCCTCTGGAAAAAAGCATTATGGGATTACCCAAAGTCGACGGTATGTGATCGGGAGTACTTACCCTGCTGTGATGAAGGGATGGTAGGTTTAAGAAATAGGAATTATCGACAGATAACAAAGAAGTGAAGTGTGGAACGTCCAATGGAATGTCATAGATGGCGTACATCGATCTACGGGCTGCAATGCATGGCATCTTAGACTATACACGAGCATAACCCTTGACTGACTACCCCTGCGATGAAGGGGCTTCGCTTGGCTTACATTTGCCCCGCCCCCCGCAGACGAGGAGGATGGAAGCCGTAGATAAATATGGCGGATCATGTTCACTGAGGTTTCCTTTATGCCTATTACGACTGCTATTTTTGACGCCTTCGGCACATTGCTACAGATTACGGCAGGCACCCGCCCTTACCGCAAAATATTACAGCTTGGCATTGAGCAAGGCCGGCGACCTGGAGCCAATGACGCGGAGGTCCTGATGTCCGCACCAATGGACCTTAGGGAAGCTGCCGATTTTTTCGGCATCCGGGTCGAGCCCATCTTAATGGACCAGCTGGAGGCCGGTCTTCATGACGAGTTGGCTAGGATTGAGGCCTACCCTGATGGCCTAGCTGCGGTAGCAGCTCTACAGGCCGCAGGGATAAAGGTAGTTGTATGTTCAAATCTTGCGAAACCTTATGCGGCTGCGATCAAGAGGCTTTATCCGACGCTTGATGGTTACGCTTACAGCTTTGCGATCGGGGCTATCAAGCCTTCAAAGGAAATCTATAAACGCGCTACGCAGCTCGTGCGCGCATCACCTCACGAAGCGTGGATGGTGGGAGACTCGAAGCGATGTGATTGTGATGGTCCTACCGCATTCGGTATTCGTGGCTTCTACCTAGATAGGCAAGGAAGCGGGGGATATAGGACGCTACGCACTTTCGCGGACGAACTCTTGCGGAGCCGTGAGTAACTTTCGCCAAGCCACAATAGATGGCATCCGTCCCACAACGCCCCAGTTCATTACAGCCCGGGCACGGCACGGATCGGAATTTCCGGGATGACTCCACCATTGCCTCCGCGATCCGGTCGAGCGTGCCTACCAGAGAAGGGTTCAATTCGCTCGCGCCAGCGTTGATTTACGGGAATCAGGTCCTAGGTGAACGTTCGCCAAGTCCATTGGCGTGACAAACTATGTTGTTCCATCTAGCACGACTATTCGTAAAGGGGGCTCGCCGGTGACAAACTATGTTGAATACGGAGCACACTAGCTTTGGCGTTTCGGCCAACGATTACAGGAGCGATCGGACAAACTATGTTGTTGGAGAACAATTGAGCTTCAGAGCAGTCGCAGGTTGTTACCGTGTAGGCAAAGGAGGGCCTACACGCTGGATTAAATGCTTGATCTGTACCAGCCATCAGTATGATGGCCATGTTGCTCAAGGTTTCCCTCGCCGCGTCGATAGCTTCTCAAGTCAATGCGAGCGCCCCTCATGTTCAATACCCGGTTGAAAAATAGAATCCAGCAATTGGAAAAACAGCTGGGAGCCCTGGAGCAGGTTAAGGCAACTCTGGATCTCGAAACCGTGTCCGTCACTCTGGATGCGGGAGGCGTCATCCTGGAGGTGAATGCTCAGTTCGAGAAAGAGTTGGGATTCACCCAGGCTGAATTGTCCGGGCGTACCCTGCGTGAGTTCAGTCCCTCTGAACTGCAGGGCGACGTCCATCAGCGGCGCGCATTGGATGCAATCGCCGAAGGCAAGCATTACAGCGGTACCTTGCGCCTGTGCAGCCACGACGGTCGACACGTCTGGCTACGAGCAATGGTTATACCTTTCGCGGGTGAGAGTGGGCGTGTCGAACGGATCGTTATGTATTCCAGCGTGCTCACACGAACCATTGAAGCCTCAAGGGAGAACGAAGCGCTGGTGGGAGCGTTGATGCGCTCCACTGCCGTTATCGAGTTCTCCCTGGACGGAGTCGTGCTGACAGCCAATCAGAATTTTCTGAGCGCTATGGGCTATACGCTTCCCCAAATCCTGGGCAAGCACCACCGAATCTTTTGCATGCCATCCGACGCTCAGTCGGAAGAATATGATCGGTTTTGGCAGACCCTTAGACAGGCATCCTATGTCGCGGGAAGGTTTTGCCGAGTGGATAAACATGGCAACGAGGTATGGCTGGAGGCTTCCTACAATCCAATCGTGGATGCCAATGGCAAGCTGTACAAGATTGCCAAAATAGCCACCGTTATCACCGACCAGGTCACCCGTGAGCGCGCTGTATCCGAAGCAGCCGGCATGGCCCACGGCACTTCGGTTCGAACCAACGCCAGCGCGGAGCAAGGTCGCGAAGTCATCCAGAACACCGTGACGACCCTCAATACGCTTTCGGCGTTGATGGAAGATGCTGCCCATGGCATCGAAGCCCTTGATGCCCAAAGCCAGGCAATCGGCACCATTGTCAAAACCATCGGCAGCATCGCGGACCAGACCAATCTGTTGGCCTTGAACGCAGCGATCGAAGCCGCACGTGCCGGGGAACAGGGCCGCGGTTTTGCTGTGGTCGCCGACGAGGTCAGAAACCTGGCCCTTCGAACCACTAAGGCGACGGCGGAGATCTTCGAGGTCGTGAAAAACAATCAGGTTCTGGCGTCCAGCGCTGTGACCATGATCGGAAAAAGCAGGCAGCAGGCCGGGGCGGCGCTGGATTTCGCCAGTGAGGCGGACGAGGTGATCAAGGACATTCAGCAAGGTGCCAACAGTGTTGTGGTCGCCGTTGAGCAGTTCTCGGGTCAAGCCGGGCAATAATGATTGCTGCAATGCTTCACGTCTGCACTTCTCAGTGACCCCAAGGTAAAGCGCGATCCAGGTGATCCTTATGCTCGATGCTCTCAAGCAGTCCATAAACGATCTGCATAAGATCGACCGCCCCAGGCTTGAGGATGAGTGTGACTCGCTATTCAGCCGGATCGAGCAGGCACGAACAGAAGGCTGTGACTGGCGAACAGGCCACACAGCTGTTCTATGATGTCCGGAACGAACGTTCAAGGTGCTTTCGCAGCGCAAGTCAGCGGCGGATCGCAGATTCATAAGCCGACGGACAGTCGTGCGAGTCGTGGGCACCCACACATAAAACTCACCACAGTAAGCTTTAGGCAGCCTAAAACGCATTTAAGTGCGTATTAATTGACCTTCACGTCGCGCTAATACTCACCTGGGTTTACCTTAAGTCAGTTAAGGTAAACCCAGGTGAGTGTTATGACTGACTTCTTCCCCGTCACGTGCGCCGACAGCCTTGCTAGAATCGCGCTGCTGGTAAAGGCCCGACGCTTATCAGCAGGCTTGCGCCAAGCTGATCTCACAAGCTCGATCGGCATCTCCGCGCACACGCTACGCAAGATCGAAAACGGCTCGGAACGGGTCGACTTGCGATCATTCATGCTGGTGCTATGGCGCCTGGGCTTGAGCGACCAGGTTTTCGCGCCATTGGACGGGATTGAAAAAACGTCTGAAATCACTCGCTATGGCGGCGACGAAGATGCGAAGGACGGCCTCGCAGCGCGACGGGTGCGGTTGGCGAAACCCAAGTCGGAGGACTTTTGATGTCTCGCGCCTATATCTATATGGAAGACCCCAAGACCAAAGACGTGGTGACGCTCGGCAGATTGACGCTCAAAGGCGCGGTGGGTGAGTTTTTTTATGCGCCTGATCACGTGAAACGGGGTGGATGGGTGCCAGATCCCATCAACTATACCCACGCTCAAAGGTCTGGCGAAATTCATTGAAGCCTGTGAAGGGGTTTACGACAGGCAGCTGGATGCCGAATCGCTCGTAACGCTAAACATAAGGCAGCAGCGTTCGTCCCTCGGTGGAGCCAGGCCCAAGCGAACGCTGCAAGACAAAGGCATGTTGATCCTGGCCAAGCCCCGTGACCGGTTTGATGAGTATGATTTCCCCTCCATCGAATTTGCCTGCATGACCTTCGCCGCTTCCAAGGGCATGCACGTCGCAAACACCGGGTTGTACGCTGGGCAACCCTCTACCTTGTTGGTCGAACGCTTTGACCGTACTTCTATTGCGGACGGCGCCCATCGCATTCCAATGCTGAGCGCACTCACTTTGCTCGATTCAGACTGGAACGAACCGCACCACCGCGACTGGCGGTATGCATCGGTGGCAGACGAGATGCGACGCAGAGGAGTCCCGGACGAGGACCTGCAAGAGCTGTTCAAACGCAGGTGCTACAACGCATTGGCCGCTCGAATTGGGAAGATGAGCTCAAAGCTCATTACGGCAAATGGCTAAGGGGCACAGATCTGCACATGGCATGCGACGCCGTCAGCTCAACACGTATGACCCAGTGAAACCCACCCGCCGAGCCTCGTGAATCAAGCCACCTGGCTCGCGCTTTCAATCTCCCGGGCATGCCCCTTCGCTGTCTTGCCCGCCTGCTGCACAGCCCATTTCATGAACTCAGCAATCGCCCATTCTTCCCGCCGCTCTTTCGCGCAATAGACGAAATAGTCGAACTTGAGCTCCGCCGTGGCATTGGTCACCTGCACCAGCCGTTTGCTTTGCAGGGCCTCGGACGCGAACACGCTGTTGACCAGTGCGATCCCTTGACCCGCACAGGCCGCACTGATCAACAGGGACTCGTCGCCATAGCTGGAACCCTGAATCATCTTGCGATTGCTCATGCCGAAGGCGTTCATCCAGACCTTCCAGTAGTTGCGCTCGGTGTCCTGCAACAGCGGGAAGGTCAGGCAATCCTGCGGGCTCTCGATATTGCGCTGGGTGCTGAGCAGATGCGGGCTGCACACGGGGATCAAGTAGGACGACCACAAGTGCGTGGCGTGGTTTTCACAACTGGCGGCCATCTCGCGCTGGATGCAGATATCCACATGGCCGTGCTTTAGCTCCGAAAGACCGTTACAAATCTGAATCGAGATTTCGACGTTGGGGCAACGCTCCTTGAAACCACCCAGTGCCGGGATCAGCCACGAACTTGCGATGGTGGACGTCGTGCTGATCACCAGGCGCGTCTGACGTGGCGCCTTGAGTGCAGCGCGCGACCAGGCTTTTTCGATGACGTCAAAGGTGCCGGCGAGCTCGTCGAACAGGCTGCGTCCGGAAGGGGTAAGCTGGATGCCCTTGGCGTCTCGCTCGAACAGCCGCCTGCCGATCTGGTCTTCCAGCCCTTTGATCTGCTGGCTGATGGCGGCCGGTGAGACACACAGCTGGTCCGCTGCACGTTTCATGCTCCCGGCCTTGCACACCTCAACGAACGTGCGGAGGGCTATCAATGGGATCGCTCTGCTCATCCTGCATACCTCGCCATGAGAGTGCTGCCAGTGCGCCAGGTGACGGAAAAGCGTGTTGGAGCTGCCATCGGATGAATCCCCAAAGCGTTCTTATCACCCGAGCTTGGATATTTCAGGCGCAGCCGGGCCCTGCCGGGTATTTACCCGGCGCCGAAAACAGTTGTGGATAACGTTGCTGTCAGGTTGTGGCGGCGCGGTCTTGAGGAACAGGTGCCGGCTTCGGCTTGCTTTGGCTCAACACGAACCAGACCGCCAGGCAGATGAGACCGCCGCCGTAAAGGTGTCCGGCGGAGACCTTTTCACCGAGGAACATCACGCCCCAAAGGACGCCAAATGGCGGAATCAGGAAAGTGACGGTCAGCGAGCGGACCGGGCCGATATCGGCGATCAGGCGGAAGTACAAAATGTAAGCGCAGGCCGTGCACACGAAACCGACGGCTGCCAGGGACAGCCACACGGTTGAGTCGCCCCAGGTGGCCGGCGGGTTGACGGTCGCGGAGACGGCGAAGAAGGGCAGCAGAAACAGCGTCGCGCCAATCTGGCTGCCGAACGCCACGAGTTTCGCGTCCAGGCCTCCCCGGTCGCCGATCCACTGACGGGTCAGGAATCCTGCGGCGCCGTAGCAACTGGTCGCGACCAGGCAAGCAATTGCGCCCATGACCACCGACGTGGTGAAAGTCACCGGGCCTGTCGTGGTCAGCAACGTTATCCCCAGCAAACCGAGAAATACGCCAACCGCTTTTTTGGGTGTCAGCGAATCATTGAAAAACACTGAGCCTATCAACACGCCCATCAATGGTGTCGTCGCATTCAAGATGGCGGAATAACCTGCGGGTAATAGCAAGGCCGCCATGCTGTACATCAAAAACGGAATGCCGGAATTGATGATGCCCAGGATCAAGGTGGATTTGAACTTGCCGTTGAACTCATGCCGGGTTCTTAAAATGGCCAGAATCACCATTAAGCCAATGGCGCCGAGCAACACGCGGAAGAAGGCGGTAGGCAACGCGCCCAATACGGGGGCAGCGACGCGCATGAACAGAAAACTGGCTCCCCAGATGGCAGCCAGAACAATCAGTCGAACATAGTCGGAGACTTTCATTGCGCTTCCTTTCTTGATCCGTATCGCCGATCCGCTGACCGAAAAGTTGTTGATTGACGCTCGTCGAGTCAGGGTGTGATGATTTGAGCAGTGTCTGGGGTGGTGCTCAAGCGAGCTTTTCTTAAGCACATTAGATTTTCTTAATCGAGGTCAGGCATGAAATTCCCGCCCCTGCACGCGCTGTTGTGTTTTGAAGCGACGGGGCGCCACGCCAGCATGAAAGGCGCGGCAGGTGAGCTGTTCGTAACCCCTGCGGCCATTAGCCAACAGATCGTCAAGCTCGAAAAAGCCGTGGGCGTCACGCTGTTCATCCGCAACACCAAGCGCCTGGAGCTGACTGCCGAGGGCAAGATCTACCTGCGGGCCATTCGTCCCGCGCTCGGGCAGATATCCGACGCCACCCAGCGTCTGATGAGCGACAACGGCCCCAATACAATCACTGTCAGCTGCACCAGCGGCTTTGCGATGCAATGGCTGCTGCCCCGCCTGCCTGATTTCCAGGCCATCTGCCCCGGCATCGAGGTGCTGATCAGCACCACCAACCGGCTGGTTGATTTGCTCGGCGACGGCGTCGACTTCGCCGTGCGCCACGGCCTCGGGCGTTACCCCGGTCTGGAAGTGGAGATGCTGATCAACGACCGACTGCAGCCTGTCTGCAGCCCCTCTCTGCTGCCGGATTCCCGGTATCTTTCCTCGCCCATTGACTTGAAAAGCTACAACCTCTTGCACGACGAACACCGCGAGGACTGGGCGTTGTGGCTCCGTGCAGTGGGTATTGAAGACGGCGAGGCCGCTGTTCACAAAGGATCGGTGTTCGTGGATTCCAACGGCGTCATCGAGGCAGCGCTGGCGGGGATGGGCATTGCGCTGGTGCGCCGTTCGCTGATTCGGGAAGAGCTGGCGTCTGGTCGTTTGGTCGTGCCGTTTCGCGCGACGATCGACACGCCCATCGCCTACTACCTGGTGTATGACGAGACGGCCATTCTTCCCAAATCCAGCAAACTATTTCGGGACTGGCTGCTGTCCCAGGCCAACGCCAGTCAGCGTGAATTCACCACGCGATAGTTCGCGCTCACGTATACCTGCCCCCCGCGTTGGCTAGTTATCAAGGCAGTTAAGTCCTGCTTCAGTGTCCACGGGTGATACACCCACGCCTTTAAAACCAGGCAACTCGCTGATTATCAAAACAATTAAGCCAAGGCCCGTTAAGTCAAACTTAACCGCTGATTGCGGATTTCTAGTTTGCCCCGTCGCGCGCTTTTCTTCAGTTTGTCCCTTAACTGGCACGTGCCCGTCAGCTCAGTCTGGCGCCGATAAAACAGCGAGCAGGATGCTCTGGCTGAAGGAAACCCTCATGACTGATTTCGATATTTTTCGCCCGATGGCGTGGGACAAACTGGTTCATGAATATGACCTGGATGGCGCGAGGTTACTGCCGTGGAACGGCTATCCGACGCCCATTGGTGGTGGCTGGTGCGTCGTGCGCCCGCACACCAAATCCTTGTCGCATACGCAGATAGACCAGGAATTCTTTATCGGCATCAAAGGCACCGCCCAGTTGATTGTGGGGGATCAGACGTACCCGTTCACCATGGGTGACATCGCCGCCATTCCCAAACACACCGATCACTATGTGTTCAACGACACCGACGAAGACTTCCACTTCTACGTCGTGTGGTGGGACCGTGACTCCGCCAACCGCTTCCTCGATGAAGATGCCCAGCAGGCAATGGCTGCCGATGAGTTCGCCCTGCACAAAGCGACCATTCATGACGTGTCCGATCAGAGGGCGTCGTGATGGGCAAGTTACTCGTCACGATCACGCCGCCGACGCCAAATGGTGATTTGCATATTGGTCATATGGCGGGGCCTTTTCTCGCGGCAGATATCTACACCCGTGCCCAACGTCAACGCGGCCACGATTGCACCCTCGTTTCATACTCCGATGACTATCAGTCCTACATGTTGCGTCGAGGTATCGAACTGGACCGTGCGCCTCAAGCGCTGGCGCTGGAAAACACTGACAAAATCAACGACACGCTGAAGAAGATGGGCATCCAGGTGGACTTCTGGATGCGCCCGGATCGCAACAGTTACTTCAAGAACGCCGTCGAGGAGATGTACGAGTACGCGGTGAAGGCGGGGGCCATTTACAAAAAGGTCAGCCAGGAACCGTACTGCGAACACTGTGACAAGTGGGGTTACGAAGCATTTGGCCGGGGTAACTGCGATCACTGTGGCTCGGACTCGGATGCCAGCCAGTGCGAAGAGTGCGCGCACACGCCCAATGCCTCGAAGATGAGCAACTTCCGCTGCAAGTTATGTGCGACGCCCATGATCTGGCGTCCCATTGAGCGTGAATTTCTGGCGCTGTCGAATTTTCGCAACCACCTCAAAAGCTCGTTCGAACATGCGCCGCTGCGGCCTTTCATCCGCCGTTTCCTGGAGGAGGAATTCGAAATCGGTCCGGTGGACTGGGGCATCACCCGGCCCCACGACGGCGGGCTGGATCTCAAGCCGGATGGCAGCCGGCGCATACATACCTGGGTCATGGGCCTGTCCGGTTACCTGGCGGCCTTTCGCGAATACCTGAACGAACACAAGCTTGCGCCGTGGGAGTACGACGAATACTGCCGCTCCGGCAAAGGTCGGCTGGTGCACTTTCTGGGTTATGACTGCGCCTTCAGCCACATGATGGTTTACCCCTCGCTGCTGCAGACCATGCACGGCTATCGCATGCGCCAGACCTTCTACACCAACCAGTTCCTGACCTTGAACGGCAAGAACCTTTCCACCAGCCGCAACTATGCGATCTGGGCGCGAGACCTGGTGGCAGACGCCTGTACCGATAGCGCGCGCTTCTATCTGGCGCTGATCGCGCCGGAGCAGGACACCGATGACTTCGATGTCGAGAAGTTCTCCGCCTGGCGTGAGCAAACCTTCAACGAGGTGCTGGTCAAGCTGGCCGCCCAGGCCGAGCGCGAGCGGGTGGACGGCGACAGCCTGAAAGTCAGTGCGGCGGACGCGGCGGCCCTCAAGATTTTGGTAGCGCGCTGGTTCGAAGTGACGTCGGTGGATCACTTCAGCATGAAGGGGCTCGCGGTGCTGCTGTCGGACATCATCAACGCCGCCCGTGATCGTCAGACCCTCGGCAAGCGGATTCTGCCGTACATGGCGCTGATCGGTGCCATCGGCGCGCCGGTGTTCCCGGACCTGGCGAGACAGATCCTGCGCTATTGCCGCTTCACTGAAAACGAAGTCCTGCAGCAGCTGGTGTATGTCAGTGCGGTCGAGTACGAAATCTGACCGAGAGGCGCGCGACGACGATGAAAACTTCATTTGATGTGATCGTGATCGGAGCCGGCATCATGGGCGCTTCGATTGCAGCGGCGCTGGTCGAAAGCGGCCTCGACGTCGCGCTGATGGAGAAAGGCATCGCTGGCGCCCAGGGCGCTACGCGGGACACCGGCGGCATTGTTCGCGGTCTGGAGCTGGACGCCGCGCTGCGTCCGTTGACCCGGCGCGTATCACTTCACGGCAATTCCGGCATCGTCCACGCCCTCTACGAGAGCGCACTGAATCGCAGTGGCGTCGCTTACATCGCCAGCGCCGAGGTGTGTGGGCAATACCTGGAAGCGGTGGACAGCGAAGGGTCCGAGAGCATTGAGTTGCACGCTTGCGTCGACGCTTTGGATAACGGGCGTTTCTCGCCATTTTGTGTCGGCGAATGCCTGCTTATCGAACGCAGTGGCGGCACGGTGGATGCCCGCGTCACGGTGTCGAATCTGTGCCGCTACGTCAGTGAAAAAGCGACGTACCTCGATCACCTGGCTGTCGACCGCTGCGTCGAACTGGACGGCTATGTTCAGGTTCATGCTGGCAAGCTGTGCCTGGAAGCGACGTGGGTCGTCGATGCCTGTGGCGCCAGTGGCCCGTTGCCCCGGCCGCACAATGCCGTGCACGCGCGGACGATTCCATTCACGCGCTTCGGCTGCGATCAGGCCCCGAGCATGCCGATCATTGCTCACCATCTGAATACCTACCTGCTGCCGCTGGGACGCAATCTCGTGCAAGTGGGCGGCCAGCGGCGCCAGCGTGCAGAACATGCGGACCAACTGAACATGTCGCCGCTGGATAACGAGCTGGACGTCATGGACCGCGTCTCTCGTCTGGGCTACGACCGGCACCACAGTTTGCCGGTGGTCACACAGGTCGGCTGGGACGCGTACACCGAAGACGGCCGCCCGCTGATCGGCCGTTCCAGCGCCAACAGCCATGTGTTTCTCGCCACTGGGTTTTGCGGCATCGGTTTCAAAATGGCACCCAATGTTGCCGAGCTGCTGGCGTTCGAGCTGAGCGGATTGATGTCCGGCGTGTCGATGGATGCGGCTTATAGATCGGTCATGGAAGCGTTCCGCCCTTCGCGGTTTGCCGAGGTCGCCTTGTCATGATGCGCCTGGGTATCTGCGCGGCACTCGACGTCGGCACCACACTGCACGCGCGTGGTTTCTTGCGCGGCGTGTACCTGTCCAGCCATCTGTTTCCCCACGTGCGCCGCGCGCGACATTTCTACTTTGATGACGGCGCGAGCGCAGCGGGCGGCCGTGCGGCGGCGAGGCATTTCATCGACGCGAAAGTGGATGCTGTGATTGGTCACTTCGCTTCGGACTCCGCTGCAGCAGCAGTGGAAAGTTATGCACAGGCGGGGATTCCGCTGATCTTGCCCGCGTCTACCTGCGCAGCCTTGACCCGCGCTGGAGAAACCACGTTCCGCATTTGTGCGTCTGACCGACTCCTTGCCACACGGTTGATCGAGTTTGCCGAATCTGAAGGCCTGCGCCGGCTCGCTTTGTTCACTGACCCGAGCCTGCACGGGCGCCAGCAGATGCAGGAGCTGCATGCAGCCGCGCAGTTATCCACCGTCGAGCTGGTAGACGATGTGAATAACGCCGACGCTCTGGTGTTTTGCGGACGTTTGAGAGCCAGCCGCCAATTCCTTGTGGATAACCGCGCTGCTGGCTGTGAATTGCCGATCTTCTTCACCGACGACGCCGCATCTCCTGCGCTGGTGGAAGGGATGGCGCAAACCGGCACGGTGTATGTCATCAGCTTCCCCATCGCGGGAGATCTGGCTGAGGCGCAGTCGTTCGATGCGACTTATCAACAGATCTACGCCGAACAGGCGCCGGTTTACGCCGTCGAGACGCTTGCGGCATTTGCTCTGGTCGACCGAGCCGCCGCTGATCAGCGCGGACTGCTTGATGCGCTGCGCTTCGATCAATTTGCCACCCCTGCCGGCCCTGTCAGTTTCAGCGACGGGGAGAACGATCACGCCCGGGTTTCGCTGTGGGTCTACACCGACGAGCACGTCCATGAGCGGCGTCTGCTGTGTTGAAGGGGCCTGCCCAAAAGCTCGCCACATCTTTTGCAACTTTCAGGAAGAATGACCATGACTCAGTATGAAATCGAAGGTGTGCGTGAAACGCTTGACGTCGTTTCGATCGGGTTCGGCCCGGCCGGTATCGCACTGGCCTGTGCGCTGGAAGACGAGGCGGAAGACAGCGGCCGCAAGCCTTTGCAGCGCGTGCGGTTCTTCGAAAAAGGGCGTGATTCGACCTGGCATGGCGCGTTTCTGCTGGCGGGCACCGACATCAACCACCATGTCTTTCGAGACCTGGTGACGCCGCGCAATCCGCGCAGTCGGTTCTCCTTCGCCATGTACCTGAAGGAGAAGGGTCGTCTGCACACGTTCGGCCTGCTTGGGCGTCCGGCCAGCCGGGTGGAATGGTCCGACTACATCGCCTGGGTCGCTGCGCAACTCAAGGATTACGTGGCCTACGACGAAGGCGTGCTCGACGTATTACCGGTGGCGGAAAAGGGCATCCTGAAGGGTGTTGATGTCGTCACGGCCAAGGGCACTTATCGCACCAAACGGCTTGTGCTTTCCCACGGCAGCCTGCCCCGGATACCGGAGGCGTTCAGCCCGCATCTCGGCGGCCGTGTCTTCCACACATCCCAGTATCTGAAAAACATCCACCTCGGTGGCGGTCCTATCGCGCAGCGCTGGCTGGTGCTGGGCTCGGGTCAAAGCGCGGGGGAGGCGGTCACCCACCTGCTCGGTGCAGCGCCCACCACGCAAGTGCATTCGGTGCACCGCGGCGTGGGTTTCAAGGTGGGACAACTGGGGCAGTTCCCCAATATGGCGTTCCTACCGGAGCACATCGACTATTTCCACGACCTTGAGCCCGGCAGACGCAATCGGGTATTTGAAGAGATCCGGTCGACCAATTACGCAGGCATCGACGTCGACGAGAGTCAGGCGCTTTACTCCTTCCTGTACGAAGGCGAGGTCACCGGGCACCGACGTCTGAACCTGCATGCCTGGTCCGAAGTGGCCTCGGTGGAACAAGTGGGCGATGCCTATTCGGTGGTGCTGCGTGACAGCAATACCGGCATTGAAACCGTGCTTTACGTTGACGGCATTGTCTTGGGCACAGGCTACGAGCAGCTTGCAGTGCCACCTCTGCTGACCCTGCTGCAACCCTGGCTGGTCCGCGACGAGGACGGCACCCTTGCGGTCGACCGGCATTACCGCGTCGCCCTGCAGCACAGCGAGGGTATGCAGATTTTGGCGAACGGCACGTCGGAAAAGACCCATGGCATCAGCGACGCTCAGTCGTTTTCCATGGTCGCCCTACGTGCGCAGCACCTGACCGATGCGTTGCTGGCGACCCAGCCCCGGCAGCGCGCGCCGGTGGTGACCATGCCGAGCTACACCCGGCCCGCACACGTCGAGGCACGGCCATGAATTTCATCTCCCACATCGTCGGCGATTCGAACTTCGTCAGGGTAAAAGGCCTGGGTTTTGAAAACCTGCACCTGAAGCTTGAGTCCTGCAACCCCGCGGGCTCGATCAAGATGAAGACCGCCATAGGCTTGATCGATTCCTACGCCGAACGCCGACTTATCCACAAGGACACCGTGCTGATCGAGTCCTCGTCCGGGAACCTCGGCGTGGCGTTGGCGATGATCTGCGCCGAGCGCGGTTACAAGTTCTGCTGCGTCGTCGACCCCAACACCAACCTGCACAACATCAAGATGATGGAAGCCTTTGGCGCACAGATCGTCATCGTCACCGAGCGCGATGACAACGACGGATATTTGGGCACGCGCATTCGTTACATCCGCGATGCCGTGGCCCGTGATCCCCGTCATCTGTGGCTCAACCAGTACAGCAACCCGGCCAACGCGCGCACCCATGAACACACCACGGCGCGCTCGATCCACATCGCCTTCCCGGCGCTGGACTACCTGGTCGTCGGCGCCGGCACCACGGGCACCTTGATGGGCTGCGTGCAGTACTTCCGCAAGCATTCGCCGCGCACCAAGATCATCGCGGTGGACAGTGCGGGTTCGGTGACTTTCGGTCAGGCACCCGGCCCGCGTTTCATTCCTGGACTTGGCTCCAGCCAGATGCCGCCGATATTCCGCGCCCATCACTTGCACAAGCAGCAAGTGGTGGATGAGCGCGCCACGGTGGCCATGTGTCGCTGGCTGGCGAAATCCAATGGCGTCCTGGCCGGCGGCTCCACCGGGACCGTGGTGGCCGGGTTGGCCTCGCCCTCGCTGGGGATTCCCAAAGACGCCGTTGTCGTGGCGATCTCCCCGGACGCCGGCGAGCGTTACCTGGAAACCATCTACAACGATGAGTGGGTCATGCAGAAGTTCGGCCGCGCCGAGCTGACTGCGCTCAGCTCGCAACCGATCACCCGGTATCTGAAGCAGTATGTCCACACGTTCGAGGGAGAAGCGCTGAATGTCTGACTTTCACGTGATCCCCGGCGCAGTCATCAAAGACATCCTCGACAGCCACGCCCACGACATGGTGTGGCGCATCGAGCAGGTGTATCTGCAGCACCATGACGGCCAGACGCTCAACCCGGACAGCTACTTTCTGCGTTTCCCTCAACAGCCCGCCAACCGGATCATCGCCCTGCCTGCGGCGCTGGACGGAGAGGACGCCGTGGCGGGAATCAAGTGGATCTCCAGCTTTCCCGGCAATGTTGCGCAGCAGAAGCCGAGAGCGTCAGCCGTGGTCACCCTCAACGACCGCGAAACCGGCTATCCCTATGCCTGCCTGGAAGGCGCGCAGATCAGCGCGGTGCGAACGGCCGCCTCGGCGGTGTCAGGCGCTTACTGGCTCAATGGTCAGTCACGTAAGGCTGCGTCGGTGGGATTTATCGGCGCAGGGGTGATTGCCCGCAACATCGCGCGAATGCTCAGCGTCGAAGGGTGGGGCATTGGTCACGCCGTTGTGCATGATTTCGATGCGGCATCGGCGGACGCTCTGACTGGCTTTATTGAAAATGCCGACTTATGCACAGCCCGGATTGGGTCATTGGAGCAAGCGCTGGCGGCAGATCTGGTGATCTTCGCCACCACAGCGGGCGAGCCATACGTCAAACCACCGATGGCGTTTCGCGCTGGGCAGGTCGTGCTGAACATCTCGTTGCGGGACATCGCGCCGCAGTTGCTGCTGGAGGCCAACAACCTGTGCGACGACATCGAGCACTGCATGAAGGCCAACACATCGCCCCATCTGGCCGAGCAATTGACCGGCAGCCGAGCTTTCGTGAACGGCACGCTGGCCGGCCTCATCCGTGGCGAGGTCGAGCTTGATCCTGCGAAGCCCTCGATCTTCTCGCCATTCGGCCTGGGCGTGTTGGACCTGGCCCTAAGCAAATTCATCGTCGACACCGCACTGGCAGAATCCCGTGGAATCGCCATTGACTCGTTCTTCGGAGAAACCCTGAGATGGAACTGAGCGCAGCGCTGGCCGGCGAAAAGTTATCCCCAACCTTGGAGAAACCCGTCGTCAGGATCGGCATCGTCGGTTGTGGCTCACGCGGGCTGACAGTGCTGGAGCGTATCTGCGCGCTGGCGATTAACACGGCTCGGCGCGTCGAGGTAAACGTATTTGAGCCTCAGTCCCCGGGGCCAGGCCTACATGCCGTCGACCAGCCTGAATACCTGATGCTCAACACCGTTGCCTCGCAGATTTCGATGTTTCCGGACACGGCCGCCCTCAATGGGCATACGGGACGACAAGGGCCGAATTTTTACGAATGGTGTCTGCGTCATAAACCTGAAGAACGCAGCGTACAGCCCAATGAGTTCCTGCCGCGCCGCTGGCTAGGAGAGTATCTGGCGTGGACTTACGAGGAAGTCGTTCGCAGTCTGCCGGGGAACGTGCGCGTCGTTCATCATCCGCACGCTGTGGATAACATTGAGCACACCGACATGGGCCAGTTTGTTCTGTCCACAGCCGAGGTCGAGTGTTCTGTGGATTGGCTGGCAATCACAGTGGGCCATGCGCGGCGTTTGCATGAAGATGATAAGGAACTGCCCGGAGTGTTCGTAAAAGACGCACACCTTGATTCGCGCGGTTTCAAGTTATCCACAGAAGCGGTTGGCATCGAGGGATTAGGCCTGACCGCCATGGACGTCGTTGCCGATCTGACGGTCGGGCGCGGAGGCCAATTCAGCAAACGGGCGGAAGGCTTACGCTATAAGCCCAGTGGACGAGAGCCGCGTATCTATATGTTCTCGCGCAGTGGTCTGCCGTACCGCACACGGCCGGACATTGTGCCCCATCGAACCTCGAATGCGGCGCTGATTTTTACATTGTCGACTGTCGCTAATCTGCGAGCGGAAAACCCTGCCGGATTGGATTTCGAGCAGCAGGTCCTGCCGTTGATAAAGGCTGAAATGCTCGCGGAATACTTCGGGATGATCGCCTCCCAAAAAGGCGAATCGGCAGTGAGGATCAAAGCGGAAGTTGCGCGCGCGTATCACTCAGGCCGGCTTGAAGCCGTGTCGGCAGAAATGGCATCCCGTTTTGATGCGCCTCCGCTGGACGAGGCTGTGTATAACCCACGAGTGTCGACCATTGAGTCTGCGGATTATCCCCAGGCCATGCGCGCTTTTATCGAGCGCGATATCGGGCAGAGCTGTTCAGGACTTGATGCAAGCCCCATCAAAGCCGCGATCGAAGTGTGGAGAAGTTGCCGTGAGCAGCTGCGTCGGGTTGTGGATAACCGAGGACTTACAGCTGCTTCAAGCCGTGTGTTCTTCGGAGAGTACGCGCCCCACGTCAATCGAATGGTGGCCGGGCCGCAGAAGGAACGTCATCAGGAGCTGCTTGCCTTGGCCGACGCGGGAATTGTCCACTGGGTGCGAGATTCTCAAGTTATCCACAGTGCAGACGGAGCAGGGCCCAAGGTGGTTCTCGCGGACAATCCGTCGGTGCCCTTGCATTGTATTATTAGGGCCCACGTTAGCGCCGCCTGTGACAAATCGTCGCTGCCAAAGATCATTCTCTCGTTAAAGAGCATCGGAGTTATCCACAGCCTGACCGAAGATGGAGAGGGCGTGCTGGTCGACAGTGAAGGCAAAGCACAACCGAATCTGTGGATAACCGGCCCTCTTGTCGAAGGCTCCACTTATTACAACCACTACGTCCCGTCTTCGGGCAGCTATTCCCGTGCCTTCGTCGACGCCGACCGAATCGCCCGCGAGATGTTGGGGTTGAATGTTGAGGTCAGGGCCATAGTTTGAGCGTTCTGCCCATAGGACCGGCTTAAGCCGGGATGGTCACTTCGCCCCCTGAATCCCCGGCAAATACTTGCGTCGAATGCGCTCCAGCTCCCCCGTCTTGTTCAGGCTGTCAATCGCACTGTTGATCTGCGGCAACCACGACGCATATTGCGGCTGAAGCTTGAACACCAGCGGCGCTTCGCTGAGTCGTGCGCCCTGGGCGAACTGGCCGGGATCGAGGTCATTGCTTGAAATCAGCTCATCAAAGATGTCGTCGACCATGGCGATGGCGTCGACGCGTTTGCTCTGGAGCAGCTTGATCAGCGCTTCGTCCTTCGAGGTTTCCAGTCGGGTCAGGCGGCGCTGCTCGATGGCCGGGTCGAGTGCCCGGTAGTTGTAGCCCCGAACCATGCCGATGGTCAGGTGTTCCAGTTGGGCGATGGTCTGGCTGCGGGCAGGGTGGTCGGCCAGAAAGTACAGGTGCTCTCTAACCGTGGAATAGGGCTTGGAGAACACGTATCGACGTTGCTCCTCGGGGCTGTTCCAGATCAGTGCGTCGGCGTAATTGATATCGATCTCGCCCTTGCGCAGCATCGACTGCAGGCGATTGACCGGGTAGCTGACGAAGGTAACGTCCAGGTTGGCCAGCTTCGTCACGCGTCGCGCGATGTCGATGGAGATCCCCGCCAGATGGCCGTCCTTGTCCTCGTAGGCATACGGCTTCCACTGAGCTCCGCCCGCGACGTACGGCTCAGCCACGGCTGGCAGCATGAGCAGCCCGAGCAGACTGCCAACGATGAATCTTCCCCGAAGCCCCATACGTTCCTCCGGCAGCGTGTCTGCCCCAAGCCGTAAGGTAGCAGTAAGACATGTCCAGAAAATGTCGTATTGCCACTATCTGAATCTACCGCACATAAAAAAACCCGCGCTGACAGGTCAGGCGGGTTGGAACAGGTGCGGTCTTAAGGCGTCGCGGCTCAGGAGTCAGGGCTTAGGCGAATGATTTTCGGAAACTCCGTCAGCGTCAGCCGGGCCGAGCAGCGCTGGGCGTCGCACACCCACTGCTGCGGGGAGTCGGTCATGCCCTTGTCCGGTGTCTGCGTGTCGAGGATGCGCACCGGCTTGTTTTTCATGGCGGGGGCGCTGATGGTGACTTCGTGCTCGCGACCGCTGACCCACGCCACCAAAATGCGCTCGCGGCCATTGCTGAATGCCAATTGGAAGACGCCGTCGGACTGCAGGCTGTTTGCCGGCTCGTAGGTGAACTGAGGCAGATAAGGGCTGATGGCCTTCAGTACGGAATAAGCCGGTTTCGCACGGAGATCGGCCTCAAGCAGGCCAAAGTTGTGCTCCTGCTCGTTGCGGTTGGTGCCATCGTTGATCAGGTCATACCACCACATGCCTTTGACATTCGGCACGGTGCGGATGAGGAAGTACGCGCGCGCCAGGTACGCAGACTGGCGCTCGGCGCTGACGCCGCAGTTGCCATTGTGGCTAGGCCAGCTCATCTCGGTCAGATACAGCGGCACCGGCCTCCCAACCTTGGTGCTGATTCGACGGTCCAAGTCACGCATCCAGCCGATCCAGCTTTCCGGCGTGTTGCGGTAGCTGCCTTCGCAGTGCACGTATGGGTGCAGGGAGATGCCATCGGCGTACTTCATCACCCCTGCAGCCAGGATACGGTCGACGAAGCCACTCTTGATGCCCATGGTCGTTACGGCGCCAGCGAGTACCAGCGCCTGGGGATTGTTCTTGCGAACGATCGGTGCCGCGTCACGGACCAGCGTGACGTAGTCATTGCTGAGGCGCGGATCGGTCGGGCCGTCAAGGTCCCACTCGTTCCAGACCTCATAGAACCTGGCCGGACTGCCTAACTGGCGGGTGAGGTAGTCCACGTATTTCAGGTACGGAATCTTGACCGCAGGTATGCGCGGCTTTGCGCCCCCTTGATATGAGCTGCCGTAGCCGAGAATGACCATCGGTGTGAGATTCAGTCCCTTGGCAGTGCTCAGCCATGCGCGCCAAGGCGCAATGATCTGCATCTGGCCGCGCACAGGTTCGGCCGTAGACCAGAAGGCGTCATCGCGAATGGACGTGACGCCCGCCACGCTTGCCATCTGAAGGCTGCGCAGCGGTTGTCCGGTGTTATTCATTGAATGGGTAGCGACGCCGATGATAAACGGCTCGGCCACGGCGACGTTGGCCGCGCACAGGGCGGCCATCAGTGCCAGGCCGCTCAGGCCGATGCTGCGAAAGCTCATGGGATTGCCTCGGTCAACTCAGGCCCGGGAGGCCGTTCCACGTGGGCAACTCATGGGGCTTTGGGGCCCGCAGTCTGCCCCGCGATTTCATGGCCAGTGCATGGCCGATTGCCATGCCCAGAAACATGTTCGCGAGGGTAACTTCCAGCGTATCGGTCGTCCAGCTGACAATGCAGATACAAAAACTCGTCACCAGCAACGCCTTGCCATAACGGCTGATACTGTCGGCCAGGATGAAAAACAACGGGATGTGCAGGGCGTAGAGAAACAGTCCGACCAGGCCAAATGTCGCCCACAGGTACACCACGGTGCTGTCGGACACCATGAAGATGTCGGCGCCGACAACGGGGAAAGCGGCGACGGCACTGCCAACCAGCCCGAAGCCCACACCCGTGAGCGTTCGGTTCTCCTCCATCAGCGTCCGAATGACGTTGGGCCAGGTGTTGATCAGCCGGTCGTAGATGGACGCCAGCGAACTGGTGGCCGAGATCTTGTTGGCATCGAAGTCGGTCATCATCGCCACGAAGGGCAGTGACATGCCGAGTACGACCGCAACAACGATGGTCGCCCGTACTGTCCAGCGAAACTGCAACATCAGCAGCAGACCCGTTCCGCCGATGAACGCCAATGCTGGCGCCTTGCTGGTGGTCAATATCACCCCGGCCAGACCGATCACGCAGACCACCAGCCCCAGCAACTTCGAGCGCAGGGTCGCCATCAGGTACAGACTGAGAATCGAGATGATGATGGCCAGTGAGCTGGAGATTCGCGCAAATCCGGCCGGGCGGTCCATGTCTTCGGAGGTCCATGCGGTGTTGGCGCTCAGCTCGGTGCCGCCGACGGTGTAGCTGTAGCCCTTCCACGGCAGACTGACGTACCGGTCGAGGGCAATTCCGCCCAGCGAAGCCAGCAGGCAGAAGGCAATCGCCCACATGAACAGGCGCTTGTGGCGAATGATCTGGTCACCGCAGGCGATCCCGAAGAGCAGCGGGCTGATCCCGTACAGCGCAAATGCGAAATTCCCGGCCTGGGCGCCATTCAACGCTGCCCATCCCGCCGACAGGAGCAACACCAGCAGGCTTAACCAGACGCCCGGCCCGGCTTTGAAGCTGCGCAGTTCCAATGCGAAGAACAGCAGGCAGGCGACCTTCGGGGCGTAGAGCAATACGGAGATCCCTGCCTGATCCAGATAGAAACGCAAAGCCCCGTTGAAGGTCTCGACCAGCATCAGGCTGATCGCAACCAGCGCGATCGCCGTGGATTTATCGAATGAAAGCAAAGAAGGTTTTTCAACGTAGACGGGGGAAGTCGACATCATGTGCAGCCCCTCGGGAGCATTTGTACGTGTGATAAGCGTCAGCGTGCGAGCAAGCCGCCAGGCGAAAAAAAGCTACCGCCCGGCCAGGCAGCAATAACCGTCGATGGCGTGCAGTGGCGATGATTTGGGTGATCGCAGCGGGGGAGGAGGAGGGCGTTTCGGTCCCCTCGCGAGCGGTGCGACAGGGATATATCAGCCGCAGATTGGAGGGCTGTCAATCAATTAGTCAAATTTACGGACATATTTAATGATGGCTAAATATCTGTATTCGTAACTTATTGATTTATATAGCGGATAGAAAATTGACGCTGTTAAAAGGAGAAGAAATCCTAGCCTGTTGGCCACTATCTATGACTCATTTTCGTTACAGGTACGGCGTATCCACCGCTGGATATCCAGCGGCTGATACGCCGTTTCGCGAGCAAGCTTGAATCCCGTTACGTCCTTAGTCGATCAAACTCAGGTGTAGCGGCGCTTGTCCGGTGCGGGCGGGAAGTACTGGTATAGCCAGGTCTCGCTCAACGTGCGATCACCGGTTTTGATGAACATGCGCATCTCCACGGGCTCTACGGAGTCGCTGGTCGGGTACCAATCGAATGTCACGCGGAACCCCTTGATGTCCGGCAGCACCAGCACATTGAAATCCTGGACTTTGCCGTGTGACACAGTGACCACCGGCTCGATGCCCGAACCTTCCGGCAACCGGTCCAGCCCGCCGCCGTTGAAGTCCACGGCAAAACGCCGCGCCCAGACTTCCGGGTAATGCTCGCCCGGAGCCCAGCCTTCGATGAAACCGCCCATGCCTGAACGCGTCGCGTGCACTTGAGCCAGCGGTGTGCTGACCGGGGGCAGGGGGCTCCAGTAGAGCTTGTAGCCGTAGTTCATCGACATGCCGGCCTTGACTGGCACTTTCGGGTTCCAGAACGCGACGATGTTATCCAGGGTTTCGCCCGTGGTCGGCAGTTCCAGCAGATCAATCGAGCCCTCGCCCCATGCCGTTGTTGGCTCGACCCACAGGCTCGGCCTGCGGTGGTACCAGTCCACGGTGTCCTGATAGGTCTTGAAGTCGTGGTCGGTCTGCACCAGACCGAAGCCTTTCGGGTCTTTGTCGGCGAAGGCATTGAACTGGATCTTGGCCGGATTATTGAGCGGGCGGCAGATCCATTCGCCATTGCCGCGCCACATCGCCAGCCGGTCGGAGTCGTGGATTTCCGGGTGGAGCGTGTCGCACATTCGGCGTTCGTGGGTGCCGCAGCTGAACATGCTGGTCATGGTCGCAATGCCCAACTGCTCGATGTCGGCCCGTGCATTGATGTGCGCGTCGATGTCCATCACCACGCGGTCAGCCTGGCAATCGATGTCGAAGCGATACGCGCCCGTCGCACTGGGGGAGTCCAGCAGCGCGTAGACCACGAAGCGTGTGGCATCTTTGGTCGGCTTCTCGAACCAGAACTGTGTGAAGTCAGGGAATTCTTCAGGACTGTGGGCGTAGGTGTCGATCGCCAGACCCCGTGCGGAGAGGCCGTATTGCTTGTTGCTGTCGATGGCGCGGAAGTAGCTGGCGCCCAGGAACGACAGGATGTCGTTGATGGCAATCTCGGGGGCTTTGAACAATTTGAAACCAGCAAAGCCCAGGTCGCCCTTGAGCTGACTCTGGTCGATCCGACTGGCTTCGTAGTTGAACAGTTCGGGACGGAAATGCACTTCACGCGCCTGCTGGGTGGCCGGGTCGACGCTGTACATGCGCACCGGGGTCTTGAAGCCCGCGCCGACGTGGAAGAAATGCACGTCCAGTTGGCCTTTCACGTCATTCCACAGTGAATGGCCGGCGTCGTACTTGATCGCGTTGAATTGTTGGGGCGTCATGTTCGCCAAGGTTGGCGGCAGGTTCTGCTTGGTGCTGACGTAAGGCTTGCCGGCCATCTGCTTGGCGTTGTCCTGCAAGGTCTTGAAGTCAAAGTGTTCGATGTCGCCATCGGCCGCCGCAGCCAGCGCGCGTGCCGCATAAAGACCTGAGGCGGGTAGCGCGCTATAGGCTGCCAGCGCCATGGACGCTTTCAAGAGATTCCTGCGATTCATATGGTGAAGCCTCTGAAGATGCTGTGCCTTCCTGCACAAAAAAGTGCGCTTTCCCAATCCTTGCCGAACGCAAATTACCAACAAACAGATAACAATCTCGGCATCTTGTTCGCGCAAAGGGAAAAAAATCGTTTCAGGGCATCACCGATTTCGCTTCAACGTGTTGCTTGATCGGCCGATTTTGGCGGCGCATTTCAGGCCTGCGTGGTATGTCCACCGACAGCCATTGCCGCCTGACGCAGCGCCTCGGATCGTGTCGGATGGGGATGACAGGTCAGGGCGATGTCCTCGGCTGACGCGGCGAACTCCATCGCCACGCAATACTCCGCGATCATCTCGCTCACGCTTTGGGCCGACGAGGTGTACACCGAGAATCTCATCGGTTCGCTCATCCGCCAGCACTTTCGCGAAGCCCTCCGTTTCGTGATTGACCTTGGCGCGGCTGTTGGCGCTGAACGGGAATTTGCCCACCTTGTAAGCGCGACCTTCCGCTTTCAATTGCTCTTCCGTTTTACCGACGCTGGCCAGCTCGGGCTGGGTGTAGATGACGTTGGGGATCAGGTTGTAATTCAACTCGCCTTTCTTGCCGACGATCCGCTCGACACACACGCCGGCTTCGTCCTCCGCCTTATGCGCAAGCATCGGGCCTGACGTCACGTCGCCAATTACCCAGATGCCCTCCACCGCCGTGCGATGCCCCGTGTTGGGCAGGACGCCGCGCTTGTCCACTTCCAGTCCGACGGTTTCCAGGCCCAGCCCTTTCGTCACCGGGCGACGGCCGATGGACACCAGCACGTAATCCGCTCCGATCTGCTCGGTTTCACCACCGGCGGCGGGTTCGACTGTCAGGGTGACGCCGGTGTCCGCGGCGACGGCAGAGGTGACCTTCGAGCCGAGTTTGAACGCCATGCCCTGACGCGACAGCGAGCGGTGCAGCGTCTTGCCGGCCTCCAGGTCAGTGCCATGGGCCACATGGTCGAGAAATTCGACCACCGTCACCTTTGCCCCCAACCGGCGCCAGACCGAGCCCAGCTCAAGACCGATGACCCCCGCGCCGATCACCACCAGATGCTTCGGCACCTCGCTCAGCGACAGCGCCCCGGTGGAGTCGAGAATACGTTTGTTGTCGATGGTCACGCCGGGCAGGGGCGTTGGCTCGGAACCAGTGGCGATGATGATGTCTTTGGCCGTTAGCTCGGTCTCGGCACCTTCAGCGTCGGTGACGATGACCTTGCCGGGCCCTGCGAGACGGCCCCAGCCCTTGATCCAGTCGGCCTTGTATTTGCGAAACAGAAACTCGATGCCTTTGGTCAGGCCGGTCACGCTTTCGGCCTTTTGCGCCATCATCTGGGGCAGGTTCAGCGTCGGCGTGACCTCGATGCCGAGCTTCTTGAATTCCTCGCCCGTCGCCGCCTCATACAGCTCCGAGGCGTGAAGCAACGATTTGGAAGGAATGCAGCCTACGTTGAGACATGTCCCGCCTAATGTTCCACGGCCTTCGATGCACGCCACTTTCAAGCCTTTCTGGCCCGCATGGATCGCCGCGTTGTAGCCGCCGGGGCCGCCACCGATGATGACAACGTCGTAGTGACTCATGAACGTACTCCTTGAGGAATCCAGCAATGGAGGGAAGCGTAGCCGCGTCCGGACAAATGTCGCGCGTCACTTGGCGGCTTAAATGATGGATGTAATATTTCTCCCGGAAGCGCTTCAAAGTCAAGTGAGCGAGTTTGGTCACTGCCTCGCGGGAAGTGTGCAGGACCAGCTTTAGCCGGGTAGGCGCCTTCCCGTCTGTGCAGTGACTAAACTCGATACGACGGCAGGCGATATCTACCTGTCTGCTGCCTGTCTGACCCCGCATCTCGCGTTACGCAAACGAATAATCAGACGAAAATTTCACGACTTCTGTTATATCGTAACGCCCTGTGTCAGCCTCACTTGTGCCGCGTAATTGCAACGCCGGTGGGTGGGCGGGAAGGGTGATGAATGGCAGCGTTAAACGGGCTTTGGAGTTGCAATGCGGGTTGATCTGGATGATGAGGGCGTTGCACCGGCGAGCCTGCCGCGATTTCAGCAGGCGGCTGTTCAATCGAGACGTCTTTCACGGCTGACGTACCTGACAGGGGCGATGGGCGTCATCGGCCTGGTGGTGTCGCTGTTCGTCGACCTCTTCTCCCCCAACTCGCTGTGGACGGCGGTGCTGACGAACAGCGCCGCCAGCCTGCTTATGCTGGCGGCGGCGTTGCAGTCGGCCCACGTGGTCAGCCAGTGGCGCGTCGGCGTCATCTCACCGCCTGAGTCGATTCGAACAGACGAAGAAGCGCTGCTTCACAGCGAAGAGCAGGGCTGGTACGACCGCGTGCTCGGCCGTATCAGCGGTGCCGGCACCTCAATGGTCGGCCAGGTCGGATTGCCAGTGTTCTGGCTGGCAGGCTGGGCGTTGCTGTCGCTGATCAGCATTGGCCTGATCTGGAACCTTGCGCTGTCGGGCAGCAATGTCGGCCTCGTCGGTAACGTGGTCGGCGGTTTGCTCCTGTTGATCGGTTTTGCGCTGCTGGTGCTGGAGCGGCAATTCAGCAACGAGTCCGCGGCCAGTTGGCCTGAAGCCGAGCAGTTGGCGCAGATGACCAAGGTCGCCATCGGTACGCTACTGGTCACGGCGTTCTGCCTGTTTTTCTCCTCCGTTGACCGCGTATGGCCCGCCCGGCTCGCAGTGTTGATCGGACTCTTGCCAGGGCTGGTTGCTGTCGAGTTGCTCACCCGCGCGTTGCTGTCCGTTTTTAGCCCGCGCAATGAACGCCTTGAGCCGCGCTTGATCGCCACCAGCTTTGTCGCCGGTCTGCTGCGCTGGCCGCCGCGCCCGCTGCTGGCGTTGCAAAACGAGTTGCACAACCGCTTCGGCATCGACCTGCGGCAGATCTGGGCGTTTACCTACATGCGCCGCGCCTTTCTGCCGGTGCTGTTGGTCATCGTCGGCCTCGGCTGGTTGCTGAGCGGTGTTCACGAAATCCCCATGCAGGGCCGCGGCATTTACGAGCGCTTCGGCAAGCCGGTTGAAGTCCTGGAGCCGGGTCTGCATGCCGGTTTGCCTTGGCCTTTCGGAACGGTGCTGGCGGTGGAAAATGGCGTGGTCCACGAGCTGGCGACCAGCGTCTCAGAGGGAGCCGGTGCCGAGCAGACCCTTGACCCTGCCGAAGGTCCGCCACCCGCCATCGCCAACCGTCTGTGGGACGCCACGCACATCAACGACAAGTCGCAAGTGATCGCCAGTGGCTCGGGAGACAAGCAAAGCTTTCAGATCGTCAACATGGACGTGCGCTTTGTGTATCGCATTGGTTTAACGGACGAAGCCGCACTGGCCGCGACCTATAACAGCGCCGACATTCCCAGCCTGATTCGCAGCACCGCCAGCCGCGTGCTGGTGCACGACTTTGCTTCCCGCACCCTCGACGAATTGCTGGGTGAGCAGCGCAACGATCTGGCGGCCGACATCGGCGACGCCGTGCAGCGCGACCTGAAAAAACTCGACAGCGGCGTGGAAATTCTCGCGACCGTGGTCGAGTCGATTCATCCGCCAGCCGGGGCGGCCAACGCCTATCACGCTGTCCAGGCCGCGCAGATCAGCGCTCAGGCGTTGATTGCCCGGGAACGTGGCGCGGCGGCCGATCAGGCCAATGTGGCGCAGCTGCACGCCAGCATGGCTCACGATCAGGCGGCGGCGACCTCGCGGGAAGTCATGGCCACGGCGCAAGGGGCGGATTTGCGCTTCAGCGCTGAACAGCAGGGCTACGCCAAGGCGGGCCAGGCATTCCTGCTCGAGCAGTACCTCAGTCAGCTGACCCAGGGGCTGACCCACGCCAAGTTGCTGGTGCTGGATCATCGGCTCGGCGGCACCAGCGCGCCGACCATTGATTTGCGATCTTTTACCCTCCCGGTCGACCCCGCAGCGTCGACTCAATCAGCTGACCAGCCCTCGGCTGAATAAGGAGTCTTCCCTTGAGCCTGTTTCATTCCCACGATCATCACGACCATTCTGGCCACGACCACAGCGGTCACGGTCATGGCGGCCATCATCACGGTCATCACCATGGCGAAGCCTCCGGCCCGGCCGTATTTCCGTGGCGTCGTGCTGCGTTGGCGGCAGTGCTGATTGCCTTCGCGGTCGCGGCGGCGAGTCTGGTGCAGGTGCGCTCCGGCGAGGCAACGGTCATCACGCGCTTCGGCAATCCGGCGCGAGTGCTGCTCGATCCCGGCCTGAGCTGGCGCTGGCCGGCGCCATTCGAAGCGGCGATCCCCGTCGACCTGCGTTTGCGCACGACCTCAAGTGGCTTGCAGGACGTCGGTACCCGTGATGGTCTGCGCATCATCGTTCAGGCGTACGTGGCCTGGCAGGTGCAGGGCGATCCGGACAACGTGAAGCGCTTCATGCGCGCCGTGCAAAACCAGCCGGACGAAGCAGCCCGACAGATCCGCACCTTCGTCGGCTCGGCACTGGAGACCACCGCCGCCAGCTTCGATCTGTCGAGCCTGATCAACACCGACGCCAATCAGGTGCGCATCGCCGATTTCGAAAACCAGCTGCGTCAGCAGATCGACAAGCAACTGCTGACCACTTACGGCGTTCGCGTCCTGCAAGTGGGGGTTGAGCGTCTGACGCTGCCGTCGGTGACACTCAACGCGACGGTCGACCGGATGCGCGCCGAGCGTGAGACGATCGCCACCGAGCGCACCGCCATCGGCAAGCGCGAGGCGGCGCAGATCCGCTCCGCTGCGGAACGCGACGCGCGGATTGTCGAGGCCGATGCAACCGTGAAAGCTGCCGACATCGAGGCGCAATCCCGCGTCGAAGCGGCGCAGATTTACGGCCGTGCCTACGCCGGTTCGCCCCAGCTGTACAACTTGCTGCGCTCGCTGGACACCCTCGGCACCGTGGTGGGGCCGAGCACAAAATTGATTCTGCGCACCGATGCCGCACCGTTCCGGGTGCTTGTCGATGGCCCGCCGACCCTGGATGGCAAGGCTGGAACGCAGCCATGACCGAGCACGATGCTGCGCACATCGAGCGGCCGGTGGTGAACAGCCCTTGGCTGCAGGCCAGTCGCCTGGCGTTTATGGGGCTGTACGTCGTGACACTGATGGCGGCGCTCGGTTGGGCTGTGTCCAATGTGCGGGAAATCGATCCACAGAACCGTGCGGTGGTGTTTCGCTTTGGCGAGTTGGACCGTGTGCAGAACGCCGGCTTGCTGCTGGCCTGGCCGCAACCGTTCGAGCAGGTGGTGCTGCTGCCTTCCGCTGATCGCGTGATCGAGCGGCACGTCGAAACGCTGTTGCGCTCACCCACTGCGTTGGCGGCCGACAAGATCACCAGCTTCGCGACGCCGATGAGCGACGCGCTGGCAGGGTCAGGCTATCTGCTCACGGGCGACGCCGGCGTCGTACAACTCGACGTGACGGCGTACTACAAAGTGACGGACCCGCGGGAGTTCGTGCTGCAAGGCGAGCACGTGCTACCGGCGCTGGATCGTCTGGTCAATCGCAGCGCCGTCAGCCTCACCGCAGCGCGGGACTTGGACACCATTCTGGTGGCGCGTCCCGAACTGGTGGGCTCCGACAGCCAGTCTGCCGAGCGTCGCGAACGCCTGCGTGGAGACCTGGTGCAGGGCATCAATACGCGGCTCGGCGAGCTGACGGCCACCGGCGTCGGTTTGGGCGTCGAGGTGGTACGGGTCGACGTGCAGTCCAGTTTGCCGGCGGCAGCGGTGAATGCGTTCAACGCGGTGCTGACTGCGAGTCAGCAAGCCGATCAGGCCGTGGCGAACGCGCGGACGGATGCGGAAAAACTCAACCAGACCGCCAATCAGCAGGCTGACCGTACCCTGCAGGTCGCCCATGCCCAGGCGTCCGAACGGCTGGCCAAGGCGCAGACCGACACCGCCGCGGTGACCGGCCTGGCGATGTCGATCCAGAACAAGAGCGATCCCGGATTGCTGCTGCGTATCTACCGCGAGCGGGTGCCTGCCATCCTGAAACAGGCGGGTTCAGTGACCACGGTCGATCCACGCGACGATTCCCGCCTGATCATCCAGGGAGCTGACAAATGAGTGGCGAAGCCGTGCATAACCATTCCCACGATCCTTCTCACACGCATGCCGCGCCAGTCGCGGCCGGCAGCATGCTCACCAGCCGCGAACAGCGCAGCGCAGCCCGTCAGTTGACGCTGGCGATGCTTGCCCTGGGCTTGCTTGCATTGGGGCTGGTCTGGCGATTCTTCTCGCCCGAGCAAGTCGGCGTCAGCCAATTGCTGCTGGGCGCCGCCTCGCTGTTGGTGGCCATCCCGGTGGTCAGCGCCGGCTGGCACAGCCTGCGTTATCCCAGCCTGCACGGCATTACCGATCAACTGATTGCCCTGGCCATGCTCGGCGCCTGGGCGACGGGCGATCTGATGACCGCCGCGTTGCTGCCCATCATCATGATCTTCGGCCACGTGCTGGAGGAGCGCAGCGTGATTGGCTCCCAGGAAGCCATTCAGGCATTGGGCCGTCTGACCCGCAGCCACGCCCGGCTGATCGATAAGGACGGCGTGATCCGCGAAGTCGACAACGGGACGCTGGTGGCAGGTGATCGCGTCGAAGTGCGCGCTGGCGATCGTGTACCGGCTGACGGCTTGGTGATCTCGGGGCAGGCCAGCCTCGACACGGCGCCCATTACCGGCGAGTCCGTCCCGCTTGAAGCGCGCGCAGGTATGGAAGTCTTTGGCGGCGCGATCAATCTCGACGGTCTGCTGCGTATCGAAGTGACGCGTATCGGCAACGAGTCGACCCTGGGCAAAGTCATCGCGCTGATGCAAAGCGCCGAACGCTCCAAACCGCCCATCACCCGACTGCTGGAAAAGTACGCCGGCAGCTACATGGTGCTGGTGCTGCTGATTGCGGCCGTGACCTGGTTCATCACTAATAACGCCCAGGCCATGCTGGCCGTGTTGGTGGCTGCGTGTCCCTGCGCGTTGGTGCTGTCGGCGCCGGCGACCGCCATCGCCGGTATTGCAGTCGCCGCGCGCCACGGCATTCTGATCCGCAGTTCGGCCTTTCTTGAAGAGCTGGCTGACCTCACTTCGCTGGTCGTCGACAAGACCGGCACACTGACTTATGGGAGTTTGCGCCTGCAGTCGGTTCAGGCCGAGGAGGGCGCAGGTGACGACGTTATTGCGCTGGCGGCAAGCCTGGGTTCGGCAAGCAGCCATCCGGTCAGTCGCGCGCTGGCGACGTTGGTCGACAAGGATCATCTGCTCCCCCTGGACGACATTCGTGAGCGCCAGGGGCTGGGCGTCGTTGCACAGACCGCCCGGGGTGAAGCGGCGTTAGGGCGGCCTGAGCTCTTCGCGCAGTTGGGCATCGCGACCTCGCCGGTTCCCGACCACGATGGCCCGATTGCCGGGCTCGCGGTAAACGGGCACTTTCTGGCCTGGCTGCTGCTGGCGGACAGCCTCAAGCCCGAGGCTCGTCAGGCGTTGAGTGAGCTGCGCGAGCTGGGCCTGGGCCGGCAGTTGCTGCTGACCGGTGATCGCCAGAGTGTCGCCGACAGCCTGGGCCACGAGGTCGGCATCAGTGATATCCACGCCCAGGCGTTGCCCGAGGACAAGCTCAATCGGGTCATGAGCGAAATCAAAAAAGGCTTTCGCCCGATGGTCGTCGGCGATGGCATCAACGACTCCCTGGCGCTAAAGGCCGGCGTTGTCGGCGTCGCGATGGGGGCGGGCGGGGCGGACATCGCGTTGGCCTCCGCCGACATCGTGTTGATCGGCAGTGACCTGCGCCGCCTGGGCACCTGTGTGCGGCTGAGCCGCCTGTGCCGCCACACTCTGCAGGTGAACGTGATCATCGGACTCGGCTGGACGCTGGCCATTGTCGCCATGGCGGCTTTCGGCGTGCTGGGCGCGGCAGGCGCCATGATCGCTGCGGTCTTGCATAACCTCAGCACGCTGCTGGTACTGGGCAATGCCGGGCGGCTGCTGCGTTTTCACGAGCCCATCGCGAAGTTTCACAATCCCTCCTGAGCCAGATTCCCCGGCGCTTGTACCGAAAGCGCCGGGTTAGAGGCTCTCACTAAGTATTAAAATTCGCTTGAGCTTTGAAGAACTCTGTTACAAATTAACTCCAGTCTCGTTTCGGGGTGCTCCATTTACAGGCGTCACACTGGCTCGAATTCTGGGGCACAGCGTCGTACCCGTTGTAGGTTCGTCGTCGTTCAAACCAGCCAATCGCCTGACGGCTCCTGATCTGGAGCCGGTTATGGACTACCCTTTTCCATGTAGCTGGATCAGGGGGATTTCATATGCTCGCGCAACTTCCACCGGCGTTACAGAACCTTCATCTGCCGCTGCGTCTCAAGCTTTGGGACGGCAACGAGCTTGATTTGGGCAGTGACCCCTGCGTCACGATCGTGGTCAAGGACCCGTCCCTCGTTTCTGATTTCACCCACCCTAGTCTTGGCCTTCTTGGCAGCGCGTTCGTTGAGGGCCGGCTTGAGCTGGAAGGTTCGATCAGCGAAGTAGTCCGGGTGTGCGACGAGCTGACCAAGGCGCTGGTCGACGAGGACGACGACAACCTCCCTGTGCGCACCGAGCACGACAAGGCCACCGATGCTGCGTCGATCTCCTACCACTACGACCTCTCCAATGACTTCTATCGCCTGTGGCTGGACCGGGAGATGGTCTACTCCTGCGCGTATTTCAAGACCGGCAACGAGACGCTCGATCAGGCCCAACAGGACAAGTTTCACCACCTGTGCCGCAAGCTGCGCCTTAAACCCGGGGAATACCTGCTCGATGTCGGCTGTGGCTGGGGAGGGCTTTCCCGCTTCGCCGCGAGTGAATACGGCGTCAAGGTGTTCGGCATCACGTTAAGCCGCGAGCAATTGGCGCTGGCCCGGGAGCGGGTGCGCGCAGACGGTCTGCAGGACCGTGTCGAACTGCAGCTGCTCGATTACCGGGATCTGCCCAAAGACGGCCGCTTCGACAAGGTCGTCAGCGTCGGCATGTTCGAGCATGTCGGCCACGCCAATCTCGAGCTTTACGCAAAATGCCTGTTCGACGCAGTGAAGGAGGGCGGTCTGGTGATGAACCACGGCATCACCGCCAAGCACACCGACGGGCGTCCTGTCGGGCGCGGCGCGGGTGACTTTATTGATCGCTATGTGTTTCCCAACGGTGAGCTGCCGCACCTGTCGATGATCACCGGGTTCATCAGCGAGGCGGGTCTGGAAGTGGTCGATGTGGAAAGTCTGCGCCTGCATTACGCCAAGACCCTTGAGCACTGGAGTGCCCGTCTGGAAGAGAAACTCGACGTCGCCGCTGCGATGGTGCCTGAGCAGGCGCTGAGAATCTTTCGGTTGTATCTGGCCGGCTGTGCCTATGCGTTTTCCAAGGGCTGGATCAACCTGCACCAGATATTGGCGGTGAAGCCGTATGCAGACGGCAGCCATCACTTGCCGCTGACCAGGGACGATATCTACGCGTAATTGCTTAAACGGGTGGGAGCGAGCTCGCTCGCGAAGACGTCGGTACATCCACCGAATCATCGGCGGTTGAAATGCCGTCTTCGTGTGCAAGCCACTCCCACATTTGGCGTACTGCTCAATCACCTCTACAGAATCGGCGAAATCAGCCTAGCAACCCGCATTCCCAGCTGCTGCAAGTGATGTGTCTCTTTGCTCTCTTCGCTGGAGATCTCGTGGGAGAGGGCGAAGTCGTCGATCAGCATGTTTTCCACCTCCCGAGCGAAGTCTTCATCCACGGTCAGCAGCATGAGTTCGAAGTTGAGCCGGAACGAACGATTGTCCAGGTTGGCGCTGCCGATCGCCGAGATCGCGTTATCCACCAGCACCACCTTCTGGTGCAGGAAGCCGGGCTTGTAGCGAAAGATACGCACGCCTGCGCGCACGGCTTCAAACGCAAACAGGCTGGAGGCGGCGTACACCGTGTAGTGGTCGGGACGCGACGGCAGCAGTAGGCGCACATCAACGCCGCGCAATACGGCCAGTCTCAGCGCAGCGGAAACCGCCTCGTCTGGAATGAAATACGGCGTTGTGATCCACACCCGTTCGGTCGCCGCGTGAATGGCTTCGACGAAGAACAACGAGCAGGTTTCCTGGGCATCGGCCGGGCCACTGGCGAGTAACTGACACAGCACACCGTCTTCCGGGTAACTGTCGGGCAGGATCAGCGGCGGTATCTCCCGGGTCGCCCAGAACCAGTCCTCGGCGAACGATTCCTGCAGACACGCCACGACAGGTCCGACGACGCTCACATGGGTATCGCGCCATGGCGCCAGCGGCGGCTTGAGGCCGAGGTACTCATCGCCCACGTTGTGGCCGCCAACGAAGCCTTTGATGCCATCCACCACGACAATCTTGCGGTGGTTACGGAAGTTGATCTGGAAGCGTGTCAGCCAGCCGCCACGTGTGGCAAAGGCCTTGATCTGCACGCCGCCATCGCGGAGCTTCTCGATATAACGCGCCGGTAGCGCATGGCTGCCAATGCGGTCGTAAAGCACATGAATCGCCACGCCTTCAGCGGCCTTCTCCAGCAACAACCCTTGCAGGCGGCGACCCAGATCGTCGTCGTGGATGATGAAAAACTGTACGAACACCACTTGCCGGGCGCTTTTGATGGCCTTGAAGATCGCGTCGAATGTTTCATCGCCGTTGATCAACAGCTTCACTTCGTTGTTCGCCAGGCACGGCATGCGTCCCAGCTTCGGCATCGCGCGCAGGGAGCGATAGGCGTCCGAGCGCCGCGCCGCCACCGCCTCTTCAATCCATGGCTTCCAGTTGAAGTCGGCAATCGCCACGCGCATTTCGGTGTTCGCCTGACGCCGCGCCTTGATGTAGGCGTCAAATGTACTCCTGCCGAAGACCAGATACGGAATCAGTGCGACATAAGGGATGAAGATGAGAGGCATCGCCCAAGCGATTGAGCCCTGAGCCGTACGCACCGTGAGTAAGGCGTGGATAGCTGCGACAATGCCCAGCAAGTGAGTGAAACCGAGCAAATAGCCAAAGAAATACGGGCTGTGGTAATCCATGCGCAACCTTGTGCCATAAGCTTATTGGTGTCTAACAGACCACAAGGCGCCGGGATTGTCGCTATTTTATTGAGACTGCAACTGGCTGCCCGATCTACCGTCTAAACGTCATCGTTCAGTGGCCTGCGTGCAGGCCGCACCAAGATGCCCAAGAGTCATTAAAGGAAACCCGATTCATGAAAAAGCGCGTACTGGCGTTGATGGTTTGTATGACTGCGCCCTTCGCCCAGGCGCAGGTTCTGCAGCCCGGACTGTGGGAACTGAGCTCCAGCAACATGCAGGTGGATGGTCAACAGATGCCGGACCTGCAAGTGATGCTGTCGCAATTGCAAATGATGGCGCCGCAGCAGCGGGCAGCCATGGAACAAATGCTGGAAAAACAAGGCGTTACTCTGGGCGGGAAGGGCGTACGTATTTGTCTGACCCAAGAGCAGGTCAAGAATGAGCAGATTCCGCTGACAGATCCGAAGTCCGGCTGCACCCAGCAGATCACCGAACGCACTGGCGCCACCTGGAAATTCAAATTCAGTTGTCCTCGCGCTCAAGGCACTGGAACTGCACAGTTCCTCAGTGACCGCGAGTTCAACACCCACGTTATTGGCTCGTTCAACGCCACAGGCCAGCAGCAGAACGGCAGCATGGACACGCGCGCTGTATGGCTCGGTCAGCAATGCGGCACTGTAAAACCAAGGACCTGATTCTCTCTGCTTACTAAGCGCCCTGACTTTTCAGGGCGTTTTTGTCTGTACTGACAGAGGGTCGTGTTCCACGTGGAACATCTTGTTGTTTCACATGAGCTTTTTCGCCTTAGGTGTTGAGAAGCCTCACTAAAATCCCGCCGATCTTATAAAAAGCTTCATCTTCGTCCGATATTACGGCTGTTATATTGTAACCATCGCCCTCTATCTCTGAGCCGGGATGCTCTTCGCCTTCGGAACGTGCCATGCACCGACGTCAAATGCTGCTTAACATGCTTTTGGCCAGCGCCGCCTTTGCGCTGCCATTCTCAGTCAATGCGACGCAGATCCGAAACGCCCGCCTGTGGCGTACTGACAGCAAGCTGCGGCTCGTGTTTGATCTCAGTGGCCCGGTTCAATACAAGACCTTCACGCTCAGCGCGCCTGAACGGATCATCATCGATGTCAGCGGCGCGCGGCTTGAAGGCAACTTCAGTCAGCTGGCGCTCGAAAACACGCCGATCAAATCCATCCGCTCCGGCCACTTCGGTCAGAGTGATACGCGCATCGTCCTTGACCTCGCATCGCCTGTGCAGCTCAACAGTTTCCTGCTGGGTCCCGAAGGTGCCCAAGGCAACCGGCTGGTGCTGGATCTGGGCCATGACGTGCTTTCCCGTCCTCCGGTGCAGTTGGCCGCCGCTGCGCCATTGGCGAAAGAGCCACCCGTGCAGACAGCAGGGAGAGATCGATCCAAGCGCGACATCATGGTGGTCGTCGACGCCGGGCACGGTGGCAAGGACCCGGGCGCCGTTGGCTCGAAGGGTGAGCGCGAGAAAGACGTCGTGCTGTCCATCGCGCAGTTGCTCGCCAAACGCTTGAAGCGCGAAAAGGGCTTTGATGTGCGCCTGGTCCGCAATGACGACTTCTTCGTTCCGCTGCGCAAGCGCGTCGACGTCGCACGCAAATACAACGCTGACATGTTCATCTCGGTCCATGCCGACGCAGCCCCTCGGTTGACGGCTTCCGGCGCGTCGGTGTTTGCCTTGTCGGAGAACGGCGCGACATCTGCCACGGCGCGCTTCATGGCCCAGCGTGAAAACGGCGCCGACCTGATCGGCGCGACCAGCCTGTTGAACCTGAAAGACAAGGACCCGATGCTGGCCGGCGTGATTCTCGACATGTCGATGAACGCCACGATCGCCGCGAGTCTGGATTTGGGTCACACCGTACTGGGTAGCCTGGAAGGGATCACGACGCTGCACCAGAAGCGCGTGGAGCAGGCCGGTTTTGCGGTGCTGAAGTCACCCGATGTACCGTCGATTCTGGTCGAGACCGGCTTTATCTCCAACAGCCGCGACAGTCAGCGCCTTGTCACCGCGCGCCACCAACAGGCCGTGGCCGATGGTTTGTTTGACGGCATGAAGCGCTACTTCGAGCGCAATCCGCCGGCAGGCTCGTACGTGGCCTGGCGGCAAGAGCAAAAGGCGAATGAGGCGGTCGTCTGACGGACTCAGTCGTGAGGATGTGCAAGTTCGCTCTCATCCAACGTGACACTACTGCAAATGCACCTGCCTAAACGCCCATTGTGGGAGCGAGCTTGCTCGCGAAGAGGTCGGAACATCCGCTGCATGTATAGCGCCTGGAACACCGTCTTCGTGAGCAAGCTCACTTCCACATGGACAGTGTTTGCCAGGGAGCCAGCACGGCGTATGGACGACGAAATCTTCCCTGATGCCTGCAGGGGTCAGCTTACCGACAACCCATCACCCGGTCGCAGGTGATCTTGGAACGGCTTCCATTTGAGCTCGACACCCGACTGATCGTCGTCCAGCCCACTTTCTGGATGTAACCCACCCACGTCTCGCCGTCCGATGCGAGCCCGGTAAAAAACGTCAGCGAACCGTATCGGCTGTTGGTCTGCGCCCAGCGGCGATTGCCCACGCTTTCAACGCCGCGCACAAACATCGTGTTCCCTGCGACCGCCACGCTGTACGTGTTGTGGCCGGCATCGATGCAGGCCAACAGCGTCGCGCTGCGTGTGCATAGCGCCTTGTCCAGCCTGGGCGAGGGCGGCATGGCGATCGCCTGCGTGCTCAACGCAAGTAAGCACCCTGACAAAAGCCAAAACAACCGAGTCATGAAGCGGCCTCAAAAAAGATTAGCGTGTGCGTATCGTTATACTATAACGTAAAAAGCGATATCATCCGTACTCTGGTGAAACCTTCATGAACCGCCTTCCCGTTACCGTTCTCTCCGGCTTCCTTGGCGCTGGTAAAAGCACGCTGCTGAACCACATCCTGCGCAATCGCGACAATCTGCGCGTCGCCGTGATCGTCAACGACATGAGCGAGATCAACATCGACGGCAGCGAAGTTCAGCGGGACGTCAGCCTCAATCGGGCGGAAGAAAAACTGGTGGAGATGAGCAACGGCTGCATTTGCTGCACCCTGCGCGAAGACTTGCTGGAAGAGGTCAGCCGGCTGGCCCATGAAGGCCGGTTCGACTATCTGCTGATCGAATCCACGGGCATTTCCGAGCCGCTTCCCGTAGCGGAGACCTTTACCTTTCGCGATGAGCTGGGCCGGAGCCTGGCCGATGTCGCCCGCCTCGATACCATGGTGACGGTTGTCGATGGCCTTAATTTTCTGCAGGACTTCAACGCTGCAGAGAGTCTGGCCTCGCGCGGAGAGACCCTGGGCGAGGAGGACGAGCGCGCGATCACTGATCTGCTGATTGAGCAGGTCGAGTTCGCCGACGTGATCCTGATCAGCAAGATCGACCTGATCAGCTCAACCGACCGGCGAGAGCTGATGGCAATTTTGCGGCGGCTCAACAGCCAGGCAGAGATTCTGCCGATGGTCATGGGCGCCGTTCCCCTCAGCAAGATTCTGGACGCGAACCGTTTCGACTTCGAACGTGCGGCTCAGGCACCGGGCTGGCTCAAGGAGTTGCGCGGCGAGCACACGCCAGAGACCGAAGAATATGGCATCGCGTCCACGGCTTATCGGGCGCGTCGGCCGTTTCATCCACAGCGATTTTTCGACTTCCTGAATGCGCCGTGGGAAAACGGCCGACTGCTGCGCTCGAAGGGCTTTTTCTGGCTCGCCAGCAAGCACGAGGACGCCGGCAGTTGGTCCCAGGCCGGCGGCTTGATGCGTCACGGTTTCGCCGGTCGTTGGTGGCGCTTCGTGCCCAAGGCGCAGTGGCCGCAGGACGACGAAAGCACGCAGGTGATCATGCGCAGCTGGGAAGCCGAGACCGGCGATTGCCGTCAGGAACTGGTGTTCATCGGTCAGAACATCGACTTTGCCCGGCTGGCGGCAGAGCTTGATCAATGCCTGCTGACCGATGCCGAGATGGCGGGCGGCGTTGCGGACTGGCGCTCGATGCTTGATCCATTTGGCGACTGGTATGGCGACGCGGCGTAGCACCCGTCTGACTCACTGCGTTTTCCAGATGCCCTTGCTCTGCTGCTCGCAAAAGGGTTTGAGAAACGCAGCGTCGCTGGCAACGCCGTAATAGTGAATGTTCTGACGATAAGGCATATTGGCCACCTGCGCGTTGCTGCACTGCCCAAATGACCCGGCAGGACACTGCTCTGAGTACGTGACCTCGGTTTTCTGATCCTTGAGCTGAGGTTTGCAGAATCCGTCGTGGAACAGGTCTGGCGGGATGTTCAGATTTTCCTGACAGACTTTGACGTCCACTCGCTCGCCTTGGCTGTGCACCACGCACGACTCAGCCCGGACCTGCGCCGACGTCATTGCCATCAGCGCCCACGCCAGCCCCATAGGCAGCCAGATTGCTCGCATCAATTACCTCCGTCAGCGCTCATTCAGGAGCGATCTCAAAATGGCCGAAATGCTGCAAAACATCCCCACCCATGTCATTGCTGGCCCGTTAGGTGCCGGCAAGACGAGCCTGATCAGGCACCTCCTCAAACAGAAACCAGAGGGCGAGCGCTGGGCTGTGCTGATCAATGAGTTCGGCCAGATCGGCCTGGATGCTGCGCTGCTGACGACCGGCGATGATGGTATCGCACTTGGCGAAGTGGCTGGTGGCTGCCTGTGCTGCGTCAATGGAGCGCCTTTTCAGATTGGCCTCGGCCGGCTCCTGCGCAAGGCCAGGCCGGATCGCTTGCTTATCGAGCCCTCCGGGCTGGGGCATCCGGTCCAGTTGATCAAGCAATTACACGAGGCGCCTTGGGTCGGGGTGCTGTCCGTCCAGCCCAGTGTCATGGTGCTCGACGCCCAGGCACTTGCCCAGGGAAAAGAGCTGCCTGACACCCAGCGAGAAGCCCTGGCGCAGGCGGGCCTGCTGGTGCTGAACAAGTCAGAAGGGCTGGACGCGTCGACCCGAAAGGCAATCATCGACGCACTGCCTGCGAGCAGGCTCCGCTGGACCGACCACGGCATATTGTCTCTGGGTTCGTTGCCGGGCATGGACGTCAACGCTCACGCTGGCTCGGCCAATCCGGCCATCCCCCGGTCATTGCCGCAACTCCCCGCAACTTGGGCGGATCCAAAGAAGCCGTTATGCCTGAGTCAGCAACAGGCGGAAGGCTGGAGCATCGGCTGGCGCTGGCACCCTGAGCGAGTGTTTGATGCGGCGAAAGTCCAGTCCTGGCTGCAAACCTTGAACTGGCGGCGTGCCAAGCTGGTTATCCACAGCGAAAAGGGGTGGATCTCAGGCAATGCGGTGAACGGGAGTGTGCTGGAATGGGCGTCGAGTGAGTGGCGCAAGGACTCTCGCCTCGAGCTGATCTTCGATGGTCCTCAGGACGAGGCCGCTTTGCAGACAGCGCTGGCGGCCTGTCTGCTCTGAAACGAGTTATCCACAGAGGATCACTGCTTCCACTTGTTATGCTCCTGACGCCATTGGCTCAGCTGAATGATCTCGGCGGTCGGTTTCGGGTCTTTGATCTCGAACGGGTAGGGCGCCAGCTCGATCTGCGCCGCGTGGGCACCGAACATGGTGATCGTGCCGGGATGCCGGTGCTCACCGGTGACCGTGAACTCGAAGTTATACACCCGCGCCAGTCGCTTGCGACCCTCATTGTCGCGCTTGAACGCGAGTCGCTTCAGCGCCACGTTGCCGTCGAGCAACTCAAGATCAAGTTTGGCGCAGTGCTGTTTGACGCGTTCGAGCGCCCGTTCACGCAGGCCATGGGCGTGCCACAGCCAGGCGCCGGCAGTCGCCAGCAGCATGAGGACGAAAATGTTGCCCAGGGTCAGCATGGAAAAGGAACTCCAACAGAAGGCTTGCAGCTTAACTGCGTCGGGTGACAGACAGCCATAGCCCTAAAGTTTAATTTCGCTTCACTTCGTCCGGCATCGCCACTACTGTGCCTTCCCGGTCTCAGGAACCTGTCATGAAACGTACGCCCCATCTACTCGCCATCCAGTCGCATGTCGTGTTTGGTCACGCCGGCAACAGCGCAGCCGTGTTCCCTATGCAGCGTATCGGCATCAATGTCTGGCCGCTTAATACCGTTCAGTTCTCCAACCACACTCAGTATGGCCACTGGGCGGGGGAAGTCTTGGCGCCGCAGCAGATTCCGGCGTTGGTCGAGGGGATTGCGGCGATAGGCGAGCTGGGCAATTGCGATGCGGTGCTGTCGGGTTATCTGGGGAGCGCAGCGCAGGGACGCGCGATTCTGAGCGCCGTTGCGCAGATCAAACGCGCCAATCCACGCGCGCTGTATTTGTGTGATCCGGTGATGGGGCACCCGGAGAAGGGCTGCATCGTGCCGCAGGAAGTGAGCGATTTCCTGCTGGACGAAGCCGCTGCAGTCGCCGACTTCCTTTGCCCGAATCAGCTGGAGCTGGACAGCTTCTCCGGCCGCAAACCCGATTCGTTGCGCGACTGCGTGGCCATGGCGCGAGCGCTGCTGGCCCGAGGCCCCAAGGCGGTTGTCGTCAAGCACCTGGCATACCCGGGCAAACCCGCGGACGGCTTTGAGATGCTGCTGGTGACCGAGCACGAAACCTGGCACCTGTGTCGGCCGCTTCTGGCCTTTCCCCGGCAGCCGGTGGGCGTGGGCGACCTGACGTCCGGGCTGTTCCTGTCTCGGATTCTGCTCGGTGACGACCTGCGCAGCGCCTTCGAATTCGCGGCGTCAGCGGTGCATGAAGTGCTGCTGGAGACCCAGGCCTGCGGCAGCTACGAGCTGGAGCTGGTGCGCGCGCAGGACCGAATCGCTCACCCGCGGGTCAAGTTCGAAGCGGTCCGGCTGTAAGCCAAACCGGTGCTGGCTTAAACCGGCTCATCCTTGATTTCACGATAACGCTTCTCCAGTTCCTGACGGATCTGGCGGCGTTGTTGTGCCTGCACGTAACGGCGCTTGTCTTCGCTGTTGGCCGGTGTCAGCGGCGGTACGCTGGCAGGTTTGCGCTGGTCATCCACCGCCACCATGGTGAAGAAGCAGCTGTTGGTGTGACGAACCGAGCGCTCGCGGATGTTTTCGGTCACTACCTTGATGCCCACTTCCATGGACGTATTGCCGGTGTAGTTGACTGACGCCAGGAACGTGACCAGCTCGCCGACGTGAATCGGCTCACGGAAAATCACCTGATCCACCGACAGCGTCACCACATAGCGCCCTGCGTAACGGCTGGCGCACGCGTAAGCCACTTCGTCGAGATACTTCAGCAGCGTCCCGCCGTGCACGTTGCCGGAGAAGTTGGCCATGTCCGGGGTCATCAATACAGTCATCGACAGCTGGGCGTTTCCGGGTTCCATAGCGTTGCTCACGGTCTAAAAGGGTCAGAAGGCACCTTGCTCGGGTGCTCGAATGCAGATTGGCGACAAAACCATCGATACCGGGACGCCAACGACCGCTCCGCCGTCACGCCCTGTACCCATCTGTTTCCATATATTGCACTGGCTTCTCGTGCTTTTGTGCGGTGTTAACCTGCGGAAGCCCTTGGATGGGGTAAATCCTGCGTCTCAGTCAGAATATTCAGGCTTCGTTGGCGAGTTTTCGTACAGCAGTCGTCTCTCTTTCAGACGGATACGCGTATTTCATCGATTGCCAGCAGGAGCAGCGCCCATGCATGCCATCAGTTTCATTCAGGACCTGGCAGTGATCATGCTAGTGGCTGGCGTTGTAACGGTGGTGTTTCATCGGCTCAAGCAACCGGTGGTGCTGGGCTACATCGTGGCCGGCTTCATCATCGGTCCGCACACCCCGCCGTTTGGCCTCATTCACGACGAGGACACCATCAAGACCCTCGCCGAACTCGGCGTGATCTTTTTGATGTTTTGCCTCGGCCTGGAATTCAGCCTGCGCAAGCTGTTCAAGGTCGGTGCGACGGCGTTCATCGCCGCGTTTCTCGAAATCATGCTGATGACCTGGATCGGCTACGAAATCGGCCAGTTCTTCGCCTGGAACACCATGGACTCGCTGTTCCTCGGTGCCATTCTGGCGATCTCGTCCACCACCATCATCGTCAAGGCGCTCAATGACCTGAAGGTGAAAAACCAGCGCTTCGCCCAGCTGATCTTCGGCGTGCTCATCGTTGAAGACATCCTCGGCATTGGCATCATCGCGCTGTTATCGGGGATCGCCGTGAGCGGCACGGTCAGTTCCGGAGAGGTGTTTTCAACGGTCGGCAAGCTGTCGCTGTTCATGATCGTGGCGTTGGTTATCGGCATTCTGGTCGTGCCGCGAGTGCTGGCCTATGTCGCGAAATTCGAGAGCAACGAGATGCTGCTGATCACTGTGCTCGGCCTGTGCTTCGGCTTTTGCCTGCTGGTAGTCAAACTCGAATACAGCATGGTGCTGGGGGCGTTTCTCATCGGCGCGATCATGGCCGAATCCAGGCAACTGGCGAAGATCGAGCACCTGGTCGAGCCCATCCGAGACATGTTCAGCGCGATCTTTTTCGTCGCGATCGGCTTGATGATCGATCCGAACATTTTGCTCGACTACGCCTGGCCCATCGCCGTGATCACCGTCGCTGTGGTGCTGGGCAAGATGATTTCCTGCGGGCTTGGCGCTTTCATCGCCGGCAACGACGGCAAGACCTCGCTGCGGGTGGGGATGGGGCTGTCACAGATTGGCGAATTCTCCTTCATCATCGCAGCGCTGGGGATGACGCTGCAGGTCACCAGCGATTTTCTCTACCCGGTCGCGGTGGCGGTCTCCGCGATCACGACGCTCTTGACCCCTTACCTCATTCGCGCAGCAGACCCTCTGTCCCACACGCTGGGCGCCATTGTTCCTGCACGCATGGCGCGTGTGTTTGGAATGTACGGGGAGTGGCTGCGCAGCATTCAGCCACAGGGGCAGGGCGCAGTGCTGGCAGCGATGATCCGGAAGATTCTGCTGCAAGTCGGAATCAATCTGGCGCTGGTCATCGCCATCTTCTTTACCGGTGCATTCTTTGCGGAGCGGATTGGCGTGTATTTCAGCGACTGGGTCAGCGATGTCGGGCAGCAAAAAGCCTGGATCTGGGGTGCGTCGTTGCTGCTTTCACTGCCGTTTCTGATCGCGGCTTATCGCAAGCTCAAAGCGCTGTCGATGCTGCTGGCAGAGATGAGCGTGAAGCCGGAAATGGCGGGCAGGCACACAGCGCGCGTCCGTCGGGTGATTGCCGAAGTGATCCCGCTGCTGTCTTTGCTGGTGATTTTTCTGCTCATCGCATTGCTGTCATCCAGCATGCTGCCGACGCGCGAATGGCTAATGCTGATTGTCATTGTGGCGGCTGTGGTGGCTGCCGTGTTGTGGCGCTGGTTCATTCGGGTGCATACGCGCATGCAGATCGCGTTGCTTGAAACCCTGGGCAATCATCCTGAGCCCTGAGTTGTAAATCAGCGTTGAGGTGCGTGCCTCAACGCTGATTCAGGGGAGCGGTTGTGCTTCTCAGCTTTCCAGCCAGACGTCCCGCGCCCAGTGCCAGACGGATTCCCAGCTTTCTTCGGTGACGAGTTCTTCTTCGCCAGACCACAGCACCACAGTGCCGTCTTCTTCAACGCAGTAGTAATCCTCGCCGTCCTGGCAGATCGGGATCAGCTCGCGGGGTACGCCGATATCCCAGGCGGTCGCTGCCACTTCCGGCAAATACGTATGGGAGACCGGGTCAGTGACGGTGACAGGCTCAAGACTGCCGTAGACCACGTCGCTGACGGTCAGCAAGAACTCCTTGAAGACGAAGGGGATATTGATGAACAGCTGCTCTTCAACCTCGACCAACTGATCTTCATCAGGCAGCTCAAGCGGGACAGGGACCGGTTCATTGGCTTCACGGAGTTGTTCGATGACTTCTTCCACGACGTGGATCCTCTAACGATTTGCGCGGGTTATACAGTAGCTCAAAGGCATCGCCAAATTAACTTGGCTTCTATAAAAAGCAGAACCCCGGAACAAGTCCGGGGTTCAGTTGCAGCAGCTCAGCGGTATTAGCCGTTCTGGCGGATACCTGCCACCAGCCAAGGCTGGTTGTCGCCCTGAGCGCGTTCCATGTTCCAGCTCTCGCTGAACACTTCGCCCTGATCGAAGCGCGACGTTTTCGACACACCGCTAAACGTCAGCGTGGCGATGGTCTTGTCGGCGCGATCATCCAGACCGTCAAGTTGCACGGTGAGGTTGTCGATGAAGGTGGACTGGAAACCGTCGCCCAGATCGGCACGTTCTTTTTTCAGGAACTGCAGCATTTGCGGGGTCACGAACTCGGAGATCTTGTCCATCTCGTTCGCGTCCCAGTGCTGTTGCAGCGACTGGAAGTGGCTGCGGGCCGCTTCAATAAAGCGTTCTTCGTTGAACCAGGCTGGCGCGTTGATCACCGGACGGGCTGCCGCTGCTGGAGCGGAACCGCCGAAGATCGAATTCTGTGCCGGTTGTGGTTGCTCGAAGGTTTCACGCTGATAAGGAGCACCAGCGGGAGCCATCTGTGGCTGCTGCTTGCGTCGACGCGCCGCGATGAAGCGGAAGATCACGAAGGCGATGATCGCCATGATCAGGATGTCGAAGAACTGCATCCCTTCGAAGCCACCGCCCATGAACATGGAGGCCAGAAGACCACCAGCGGCGAGACCGGCCAATGGGCCCAGCCATTTGGAAGCACCGCCCGCAGCAGGCGCAGGACGGCCGGTGGCGTTAGGTGCAGCGGCAGGAGCGGAAGGAGCTGTTTGACGCGCCTGGTGACTTGGCGCCGAGCCCATGCTCTTGCCACCACCGAAACGCGCAGCATTGACGTCGAGGCTCATGGTGAGCCCTATCATCAGTGCCAAAGCGATGCTAAGAAAACGTTGCATAAGGGAATTCCCGTTTGTGGATTGCACGCGCGCCATGTTGCACAGGACAAATGGGGATGACCAGCGGCCATATGTTTCCGGCTTTTGCGTGAATCTCACCTGCCTGTCCTATTTGGGTTGTAGGCAGGTGAAGAAAGTTCTGTAGGAAAGATGGGGGGTGGATGTGGGAATGCAAGGGGTGCATCAACGCATCCTCAGTTACCGATCACACCGGCTCGAGCTTCGCGTACCCCAGCATCAGCCACTTGCTGCCTTCCGAGAAATTCACTTGGACCCGTGCCTGAGCGCCTGAACCCTCGAAGTTGAGGATCACGCCTTCTCCAAACACCGCGTGCTGCACGTGCTGACCCAGGGAGAACTGGCTCTGCGGAATGGCTTCGCCGTCGAACAGACGACTCGGTGCCATGGTTTTGGAGCCGCCGAACGGACGGGTCACGCTGTTGGACAGCCGCACTTCCTGAATCAGATTAGGCGGGACCTCCCGTACGAAGCGCGAGACCTTGTTGTAGGTTTCGCTTCCGTACAGGCGGCGGGTTTCTGCGTAGGTCATCACCAGATGCTGCATGGCGCGGGTGATGCCCACGTATGCCAGACGGCGCTCTTCTTCCAGACGGCCCGGCTCTTCCAGGCTCATCTTGTGCGGAAACAGGCCTTCTTCCATGCCCACCAGGAACACGTACGGGAACTCCAGACCCTTGGCGCTGTGCAGCGTCATGAGCTGAATGCTGTCTTCGTGCTCATCCGCCTGGGTGTCGCCTGCTTCCAGGGAGGCATGGCCGAGGAATGCCGCCAGGGGCGTCAGGTCTTCCTCCTCGTCGCTGTTCTCGAAGGCGCGCGCGGCGCTGACCAGTTCCTCAAGGTTTTCCACCCGGGCCTGGCCTTTCTCGCCTTTCTCTTCCTTGTGGTACGTGATCAGGCCGGACTGCTCGATGACCGTTTGGGTCATCAGGTGCAGCGGCATGTCCGCGGCCTTGGCGGCGAGGTTTTCGATCAGTTCGATGAACGCGCCTAACGCGCTAGCCGCACGACCGGCCAAGCCTTTGTTGGCGACCAGCAGGCGCATGGCCTCCCACATCGACACGTCGGCATGGCGCGCATGCTCGCGAATCGCTTCGACGGTTTTCTCGCCAATGCCGCGCGGCGGGACGTTGATGACCCGCTCCAGCGCCGAATCGTTACCGCGCCCGTCCAGCAGGCGCATATACGCCATGGCGTTCTTGATTTCGGCGCGCTCGAAGAATCGCTGGCCGCCGTAGATACGGTACGGGATGCGCTCGCGCAGCAAGGCCTCTTCGAGGACCCGCGATTGGGCGTTTGAACGGTACAGAATGGCGATGTCGCTGCGCGCGAGGCCGGTCTTGATCGCGCTCTCAATGGTCTCGACCACGTAGCGCGCTTCGTCGTGTTCGTTGAACGCGGCATACAGATTGATCAGCTCGCCATCGCCGACGTCCGTCCACAGTTCTTTGCCCAGACGCCCGGTGTTGTTGACGATCAAGCCGTTGGCGGCCTTGAGGATGCTCGCGGTGGAGCGGTAATTCTGCTCCAGGCGGATGGTCTCGGTATCAGGGAAGTCTTCGGAATACTGATGAATATTCTCGATCTTCGCGCCGCGCCAGCCATAAATGGACTGATCGTCGTCGCCGACCACCATCAGGCTGTCGCCACCCTGGGCGAGCAGACGCAACCAGGCGTATTGAACGGCGTTGGTGTCCTGGAATTCGTCTACCAGCACGTGACGGAAACGACGCTGATAGTGCGCAAGCAGGCTCGGGTTGTCGCGCCACAGGTCCAGCGCGCGAAGCAGCAACTCGGAGAAGTCGATGACGCCGGCGCGCTGACACGCCGCCTCGTATGCCTCGTAGACCGACTTCATGGTCGTCAGAAACAGATCGCCCGAGGCCTGAATGTGCTTGGGGCGCAGCCCTTCGTCCTTCTGGCCATTGATGAACCACTGCGCTTGCCGTGCCGGCCACCGCTGCTCATCCAGATTCAGCTCGCGCATGACGCGCTTGACCAGTCGCTGCTGGTCATCGCTGTCGAGGATCTGGAAGCTCTGGTTAAGACCCGCTTCCTGCCAGTGCGCCCGCAGCAGGCGGTGCGCCAGGCCGTGGAAAGTGCCCACCCACATGCCGGCCGGGTTGATACCCATCAGCTGCTCGATGCGATGGCGCATCTCGGCGGCGGCCTTGTTGGTGAACGTCACCGACAGAATCGAGTGCGGCGAGGCGTTCTCGACCTGGATCAACCAGGCGATACGGTGCACCAGCACACGGGTTTTGCCGGAACCAGCGCCGGCCAGGACCAACTGACGACCCACGGAGGCAGCTACGGCCTGGCGTTGGGCATCGTTGAGGGAGTTAAGCAGAAGGGAGAGGTCATCGCGCATCGGGGCATTCTAGGGTGCCGTGAGGGCATGGGCAAACCCTAACGCTGGCCGGTCGTGATGTTGCCGGTCCCATTTTTGCCGTCTGTAGATTTTAATTGATGACTGTTTGGTCTCGACGATCCCTTGTGTATCCTCCGCGAACGTTCAAGGCCCCCAATTATAAGAAACGCCATGACCTTCAGTTCCGAAGCCCCGGCAGACTCCGTGGCGACACGTCGTGTCATCTGCAAGCAGTTCGCGACCCAGCTTGCCGCCGAGCGCACCCGCCTTCTTTATCAGGGATCGCTGCTGCCGACCCTGTTCATGTTCATCAATGGTTTGCTCTGCGCGTGGCTGCTCTGGAGCCCCGAGCGTTACGTGCTGGTGGGCGTCTGGCTGGGCTGGCTGTCAGCGCTGGTGTGTCTGCGCGTGCTGCAAGTCGCAGCGTTCAGGTCAGCATCACTCGATCGTCGATCGCAGCCGATCTGGAACCGCATGTTTCTGGCCGGCGCCTGCGTCAGCGGGTTCACCCTCTCCAGCGCCGCGCTGGTGTTGATGCCGGCGCAAAGCCTGGCCCAGCAGGCCTGGGTGTTCGGCCTGATTGGCGCGGCCACGCTGTCTGCCAGTGTGGCCTATGCGGTAAGCATTCCGGCGTTTCTCACGTTCACGCTGCCGTGTCTGCTGCCGCCCATTCTCTATCTGTTCTGGACCGGCGACCCCCAATGCCACGGTTGGGGCTGGCTCGGACTGATTCTCCTGCTGGCGCTTATCGTGGTGGCTGCGCAGGTCAACCGTTTGATCGAGCGGGGTCTTATCCGGCGATTTCAGAACGTGGCGCTCATCGAGCACCTTCAACAGGCCCAGGCCGAAAGCGACGAGCTCAACCGCGAACTGACCCGCCAGTACGAAGAACGTACGCGTTATCTGACCCATTACGATGAGCTGACCGGCCTCGCCAATCGCGCGCTGTTCAATGAGCGGCTGCGTGACGCCAATCAGCGTGCGCGTCATGGCGGGCGCACGCTGGCTTTGCTGCACATCAACCTTGATCGCTTCAAATTGCTCAACGACAGCCTGGGTCACGATACCGCTGACCAGTTGCTTCGCCTTGTCGCGCGCAGGCTCAACGCCCATGTGACCGATGCCGATACCGTCGCGCGTTTGTCGGCGGACGAGTTTGCCGTGCTGTTCGACAGCCACGGCAACCTGACCACACTGGCGCGGATCACGACGCGCCTGCTGGCAAAACTGCGCTCGCCGATATCGGTTTGCGGCCATGAGTTGGTGGTCAGCGCCTCCATCGGCATCGCGTTGCTGCCGGGTTCTGCACGGGACATCGCCGCGTTGGTCAGCCAGGCAAATATGGCCATGCAACACGCCAAACACCTGGGCGGCGACAATTTTCAGTTCTTTACCGAAAGCCTTGAGGCGGGCACGCCGGGTCGGTTGCAGCTGGAAATCCAGCTGCGTCGCGCGATTGCAGAAGGGCAGCTGGAGGTTTTCTATCAGCCGAAGCTGGAGCTGGAAAGTGGTCGCCTGAATTCGGCGGAAGCGCTGGTGCGCTGGCGTCACCCCGAGCGCGGTCTGATTTCACCCGGCGAGTTTATCGGGTTGGCAGAGGAGACCGGCCTGATCGCCAACATCGGCGAGTTCGTACTGCGCAAAGCCTGTCATCAGGCCTGCGAATGGCAGCGGGAGGGGCTCGCTCCTATCAGGGTGTCAGTCAATCTCTCTGTGCATCAGATGCGTCAGGGCAAGCTGGTCAGCCTCGTTCGGCAAGTGCTCGAAGAGACCGGGCTCAAGCCCGAATACCTGGAGCTTGAGCTCACCGAGAGTCAACTGCTGGAAAGCGTCGAGCACATCATCACTACGTTTCAACAACTGCGCGCACTCGGCGTAAAACTGGCCATCGACGACTTCGGCACCGGCTACTCATCGTTGAGCTACCTGAAACGTTTTCCGGTGCACTGCGTGAAGATCGATCAGGCCTTTATTCGTGGTCTGAATGAATGCGCAGAAGACGCTGCGATTACCCGAGCGATCATCGCGATGGCCCACAGTCTTGACCTCAGGGTGGTGGCCGAAGGCGTGGAAGATTGCGAACAGTTGGAGTTTCTCAGGTCTCACGGTTGCGACGAGGTGCAAGGCTACTTGATCAGTCGGCCAGTGGAGGCCAGCGTGATGGGCGGCATCCTGCGCAGTCGGTTGACCGAAGCCTGGAGTCCTGTGCGAAAAGCCCTATACTACAAAGCGACCTGAGCTTCAACAACGATCGGTTGACCACGGCGAGATCGTTTAACTGTGCGGTTTGCAGGTCATGTAGTATAACTACAAGAAAGCTACAGCCCGGCCCATCCTTCACTTGAGTCCTGTCCTTTGAATCTGTTGCAGCACATCGCCCAGTCACGCCATCTCTTGCGCAAGTCGGAGCTGAAAGTAGCCGATCACGTGCTGCTCGATCCGGCGGCCGTGATGCACAGCTCCATGGCCGATCTGGCGCATGCGGTCGGTATCAGCGAGCCGACCATCGTGCGTTTCTGTCGCGCCATTGGCTGCACCGGCTTTCAGGACCTGAAACTCAAGCTGGCGCAAAGCCTTGCCGCTGGCGCGAGCTTCGGGCAGTTCGCCATCCACGAAGACGACTCCGTCGCCGATTACAGCCTGAAGATTTTCGACACCACGCTGCACACGCTGATAGAAGTGCGCGAAAAGCTCGACCCCCATGCCTTGCAGGCGGCGGTGACGGTCATGGCGGCGGCGCATCGTGTCGAGTTCTACGGTTTCGGTGCATCGGGTGCGGTGGCGGCTGACGCCCAGCACAAGTTCTTCCGTCTGTTACTGACGGCAGCGTCTTACTCCGATCCCCACATGCAGGCGATGTCGGCTGTGACGCTCAAGCCTACGGACGTCGCGGTGTGTATTTCCCAGTCAGGTCGCTCAAAGGACCTGCTGATCACCGCCAATCTGGTGCGCGAAAGCGGCGCCAACCTGATCACCCTGTGTCCGAGTCAGACGCCACTGGCCGAGCTGTCCACGGTCAATCTCGCCATCGACGTGCACGAAGACACCGAAATCTATACGCCGCTGACCTCGCGTATTGCGCACCTGGTGGTCATTGATGTCCTGGCGATGGGCGTTGCAATGGCGCGCGGTCCAAGCCTGGTCAATCACCTGAAGAGCGTGAAGCGCAGCTTGCGCAGCCTGCGGTTGTCGCCGAAGTCGATCAAGTCGTCTGAAGATTGATCTGAACTCGCGTCGCGCCGAAACCTTCACCAACCTGTAACGCTTCCGACGTCTGATCGTCACCGCGTCCCGCCACTCTGTACTCCCGCACACGAATGGGAGACAGGATATGCCTCGGCACTACGATGACTCGCAGCAGCACAGCACCTCCACAAAGACTCGCCGTCAGCAGGAAGACCAGCGCCGCATGGCGTTCCGGCGTGCAATCGAAAGCCATTCCGAAGAACGCCGCCTGAATCAGGAGCTCTCAAGCTACCTGGACAGCGCCAGCGCCCATTTCTGGCAGAGCGCTAGCGCTTCGGAAGGTGGCCATCAAAGCGCGCGACCAGCTCGCTGATCTGAGTACGCTCTGTTCGGATGAATGAAAGGAACGCATGAGCCACCGGCGACAGACGTTTGTCCCGCGCCTGTACGACGCACCAGCTTCGGTACAGCGGTAATTCGGCCACTGGCAGCTCGATCAGCATGCCAGTGGCGAGTTCCAGGCTTAGCGCATGGCGCGTCAGCAGCGCGACGCCCAGCCCCGCAACCACGCATTCGCGCTGCGCTTCGGCCGAGGACACTTCCAGCGTGTGCTCGAAATGAATGCGCTTCTCCTTGAAATATTCTTCGCATGCCTTGCGCGTCCCCGAACCCTGTTCGCGAATCACCAGCGTTGCTGCCTCAAGATCCTTCAGCGTCGGATTGGGCAATAGCGTCAACGGATGGTCCGGCTGCGCCACGGCAACGGTCGGGTTATTCAGGAAGGGCAAAAACTCCAGGCCCATGTCCTGTGGGACCATCGACATGACGACCAGATCATCACGGTTATCCGACAGCCGCCGAATCACCTGCGCCCGATTGACGACCGTGAGGTTAAGCATGACTTCCGGGTATTTGCGCTTGAAGGCGGCGAACAGGTGGGGCACGAAATACTTGGCGCTGGATTCGATCGCCAGTTTGAGCTGCCCCTGCAGGGAGCCCTGCATGTCGGAGAGTTGCATGTCGAGGTTCTCCAGCCGACCGAAGATGTCACGACTGGCAAGCTGCAGCGCTTCGGCGGCTTCCGTGAGATAGAGTTTTTTACCCACGTATTCGAACAGCGGCTGGCCGACCAGCTCTTCCAGCTGACGCATCTGCAGGCTCACCGCCGGCTGGGTCAGCGACATTTCCTCAGCTGCGCGACTGTACGAGCGCAAATCACAAACCTCATTGAAGATCCGCAATTGACGCAATGTCATACGCATCAATGACTTACGCATTTCTACAGCCCTAGCCGTTTAGTTGATATCGGGAACTATAAGGTTTTGCTTATGGTTCACCCAATATTTACTCATTTTTGTTAATTGCTGATTCGTCATAGGGTGGCTTCACCTGCGAGCAACATGCAGTAACGGAATGTCGCGCGGTATTGGCCAGCCATCTGGTCCGTCTGCTAATCGGTCGAGGAAATACCAGTGATAAAAAAAATCCTGATCGCCAACCGTGGGGAAATCGCTGTTCGGATAGTGCGCGCTTGCGCCGAAATGGGCATCCGCTCGGTGGCGATCTATTCCGACGCGGACCGGCACGCGCTCCACGTGAAGCGTGCCGACGAAGCCTATGGCATCGGCTCGGATCCCCTCGAAGGCTATTTGAACCCGCGCAAGCTGGTGAACCTTGCCGTGGAAACTGGCTGCGACGCGTTGCACCCAGGCTACGGGTTTCTGTCGGAAAACGCAGAGCTGGCGGATATCTGCGCCGAACGAGGGATCAAGTTCATCGGCCCGTCCGCTGAAGTGATCCGCCGCATGGGCGACAAGACCGAAGCCCGCCGCAGCATGATCAAGGCCGGCGTGCCGGTGACGCCCGGCACGGAAGGCAACGTGGCCGACATCGCCGAAGCACTGGTTGAAGGCGATCGCATCGGTTACCCCGTCATGCTCAAAGCCACCTCGGGCGGCGGCGGGCGCGGCATTCGTCGCTGCAACAGCCGGGAAGAGCTGGAGCAGGCGTTTCCTCGAGTCATTTCCGAGGCCACCAAGGCATTCGGCAAGGCTGAGGTCTTTCTCGAAAAGTGCATCGTCAATCCCAAGCACATCGAAGCGCAGATCCTTGGCGACAGCTTCGGCAACGTCGTGCACCTGTTCGAGCGTGATTGCTCGATCCAGCGCCGCAACCAGAAGCTCATCGAAATCGCCCCAAGCCCGCAACTGACGCCGGAGCAGCGCGCCTACATCGGCGACCTGTCCGTGCGCGCCGCCAAGGCCGTGGGCTACGAGAACGCCGGCACCGTGGAGTTCCTGCTGGCCGAGGGCGAGGTGTACTTCATGGAGATGAACACCCGCGTACAGGTCGAGCACACGATCACCGAGGAAATCACCGGGATCGACATCGTCCGCGAGCAGATCCGCATCGCCTCGGGACTGCCGCTGTCGGTGAAGCAGGAAGACATCATCCATCGTGGTTTCGCGTTGCAGTTCCGCATCAACGCGGAAGACCCGAAGAACAACTTCCTGCCGAGCTTCGGCAAGATCACCCGTTACTACGCGCCCGGCGGCCCCGGCGTGCGCACCGATACGGCGATTTACACCGGCTACACCATTCCGCCGTATTACGACTCCATGTGCCTGAAGCTGATCGTCTGGGCGCTGACCTGGGAGGAGGCGATGGACCGCGGCCTGCGTGCGCTGGATGACATGCGTCTGCAAGGGGTGAAGACCACGGCCGCGTATTACCAGGAAATCCTGCGTAACCCGGAATTCCGCAGCGGCCAGTTCAATACCAGCTTCGTGGAGAGCCATCCCGAGCTCACCAATTACTCGATCAAGCGCAAACCCGAAGAGCTGGCCCTGGCCATCGCCGCCGCCATCGCTGCCCACGCGGGCTTATAAAAAGCCAGCTGCAAGCGCTAAGCCGCAAGCTGCAAGTTGAAGCCGATCCGCTGCGACTTGCCGCTTGTAGCTTGCCGCTTGAAGCTAAAAGGAGATCCGAACATGTCCAAGAAAATCTTCGTCACCGACACCATTTTGCGCGACGCCCACCAGTCTCTTTTGGCGACCCGCATGCGCACCGAGGACATGCTGCCGATCTGCGGCAAGCTCGACAAAGTCGGCTACTGGTCGCTGGAAGTGTGGGGCGGCGCGACCTTCGACGCCTGTGTGCGCTTTCTGAAGGAAGACCCGTGGGAGCGTTTGCGCCAGTTGCGCGCGGCGCTGCCCAACACGCGTCTGCAAATGCTGCTTCGCGGTCAGAACCTGCTGGGGTATCGCCACTACAGCGATGACGTGGTCAGGGCATTCGTCGCCAAGGCGGCGGACAACGGTATCGACGTGTTCCGCATCTTCGATGCCATGAACGACGTGCGCAATCTGCGGGTGGCGGTTGAAGCGGTGAAGGCTTCCGGAAAACATGCCCAAGGAACCATCGCGTACACCACCAGCCCGGTGCACACCATTGGCGCGTTTGTGGCGCAGGCCAAAGAGATGGAAGCGATGGGTTGTGATTCCGTCGCGATCAAGGACATGGCCGGTCTGCTGACTCCCTATGCCACGGGCGAGTTGGTCAAGGCGCTGAAGGCCGAGCAATCGCTGCCGGTGTTCATCCACTCCCACGACACGGCCGGCCTGGCCGCGATGTGCCAGTTGAAGGCCATCGAAAACGGTGCTGACCACATCGACACCGCGATCTCCAGTTTCGCCTGGGGTACCAGCCATCCGGGTACCGAGTCGATGGTCGCGGCCCTTAAAGGCAGCGAATTCGACACCGGCCTGGACCTGGAACTGCTGCAGGAAATCGGCCTGTATTTCTATGCGGTGCGCAAGAAGTATCACCAGTTCGAAAGCGAATTCACGGCGGTCGATACCCGCGTGCAGGTCAATCAAGTGCCGGGCGGCATGATCTCCAACCTCGCCAACCAGCTCAAAGAACAGGGTGCGTTGAACCGCATGGGCGAAGTGCTGGCCGAGATTCCGCGAGTGCGCAAAGACTTGGGCTACCCGCCGCTGGTGACGCCGACTTCACAGATCGTCGGCACCCAGGCGTTCTTCAACGTACTGGCCGGCGAGCGCTACAAAACCATCACCAACGAAGTGAAGCTTTACCTCACGGGCGGCTACGGCAAGGCGCCGGGGCAGGTGGACGAGACGCTGCGTCGTCAGGCCATCGGCAACGAAGAGCTGATCGACGTACGTCCGGCCGACCTGCTCAAGCCGGAGATGACCAAGCTGCGCGGCGAGATCGGCGCGCTGGCCACCAGCGAAGAAGACGTGCTGACCTACGCCATGTTCCCGGACATCGGGCGTAAGTTTCTCGAAGAACGTGCGGCGGGCACGCTGGCACCAGAGCCCCTGCTGCCGATTCCAGAGCCGGGCGCAGTGGCGAAGGCGGGCGGCGAGGGCGTCCCGACCGAATTCGTCATCGACGTTCACGGTGAAAGCTACCGCGTTGATATCACCGGTGTGGGCGTCAAGGCCGAGGGCAAGCGTCACTTCTATCTGTCCATCGACGGCATGCCGGAAGAAGTGGTGTTCGAGCCGCTCAATGAGTTTGTCGGCGGCGGCATCGGCAAGCGTGCTCAGGCCAGCAAACCGGGCCATGTCAGCACTTCGATGCCGGGCAATATCGTCGACGTGCTGGTGAAAGAGGGCGACAGCGTCCGCGCCGGTCAGGCAGTGCTGATCACCGAAGCGATGAAGATGGAGACCGAAGTTCAGGCGGCAGTCGCCGGCAAGGTCGTGGCCATCCATGTCGCGAAAGGCGATCGGGTTAACCCGGGCGAGATTCTGGTCGAGATCGAGGGCTGATAACCCACTGCATAGATAACAGCCTGCCGCGCACAGATGCGGCAGGCTGAACGGTTACCTCTGGGGGAGCTCTCGTGGCTCCTCTTTTTTTTGCTTCAGCCAAGCGTCTCCGGCTGTGGGACTCGACGCTCTCAGCGGTGGCGCAGTTGCTCCAGCGTCCTGATTTGCTCACCGTCCTGGAAGTTATCCACAGCCAGCCATGCTTCGAACGCCTGTTGTATTGCGGGCCATTTGCTGTCGATGATCGAGTACCAGGCCGTATCCCGATTCTGACCTTTGAACACGGAATGCTGACGGAAAGTGCCCTCGAAGCTGAATCCGAAGCGCTCCGCCGCACGCTTGGAACGGGCGTTGTTGGCGTTACATTTCCATTCCAGACGACGATTGCCCAGCGCGAAGGATTCCCTCGCCAGTAGGTAAACCGCTTCCGTTGCCTTGGGGGTGCGTTGCATTGAGGCGCCGAAGGTCACATGGCCAATTTCGATGCGGCCCGCGCTCGGGAAAATCGACATCAAGCCCAGAAAACCGTTGATGGCGCCGGTCTGTTGATCGATGACGGTGTAGAACCAAGGATCGGTCGAGCCTTCCAGTCCTGCGAGATAGTCATCGAATGCGCCGCGCTCTGGAAACGGGCCCACGAACAGGTAATCCCATAATTTGCGGTCTGCGGCCGGGCCTTCCAGTGCATCCCACAGCCCATCGCCATGGCGGGCGGCGTTCAATTTTTCCAGACGAATAAAGCGTCCTTGCAGTGTGCGGGTATTCGGCAGCTTGGCCGGTTGCCAGTTTTCAAGATCCGACATGTCGAGAGTCCCTGTCTTACAACGGTTTGCGAAATTGAATATAGCCCGGGCGCTCAGCGATGCGCTCGTAGAGCTGAATGGCGGTTGCGTTGGTCTCGTGGGTGAGCCAGTGGACTTTGTCGGCGCCGTCCCGTTTGGCGGTCGCGTAGACATATTCGATCAGCTGGCGGCCAATGCCCGTGCCGCGCTGTTCCGGCACCACCAGCAAGTCCTGCAAGTAGCAGGCATTGCTGATGCTCCAGTTGGAGCGGTGATAAATGAAATGCACCATGCCCACCGCCTTGCCGTCCTGCCAGGCGAGGGCGGCATTGGTGGGCTCGCTGCTGTCCAGAAACCGCTGCCAGGTGCTCTGTGAAACCGCATCGGCCAGCGTGCTTTTATAGAAGGTCAGATAGGCCTGCCACAACGGTAGCCAGGCGTCGTGATCTTCGGCGGTGACGGGACGGATGTGGAGGTCAGACACGCGGTGCTCCCTGGCTCATCAACTGAGCGATTTTCTGATCGGATGGGTCCTGGCTGAGTGCCAGGCCTTTGCTCACGCCGGCGATGTCTGCGGCGCTGCGGTTCTGGTTGAGCTTGCGTTTGCCTTCCAGCCGCTCGATAGGGATCGCGAAGCCGACGATGCCGTTGAGCATTTTTTCGATGTAATCGGCGGGTGCGTCGCTGACAGCCCAGGGCTCGGCGCGGCCGGCTTCGTGCTTGTCGGTCAGGCCGGTGACAATCCGCAACAGCCGCTCGGGATCGGTGAACACATCGGCACGGCCGTAGGCGTGCACCGCCAGGTAATTCCAGGTGGGCACCACTTTGCCGTGCTCGGCCTTGGCTGCGTAGAAGAACGGGCTGATGTAGGCGTCCGCCCCCTGGAAAATCAGCAGCGCTTCGGCGCCCGTTTCGAGGGCTTTCCATTGCGGATTGGCCTTGGCCAGATGCCCGTACAGAGTGCCTTGCGGACCCTGAGTCGGTTCGAGCAACAAGGGAATATGACTCGCCTGCAATCCGGTCTCGTCAAAAGTGACGAGTGTCGCCAGGCGCGTGGCCTCTATCTGCTCGTGGAGGCTGGCGAGGTCTTCGTCTTTGAAATAGCTGGGCGTGTACATGAGATTTTCCTTGGCGGCTGAGCCAATCCTAGGCAGCCTAATGGTTCGTTGTAAGAGCCATTAATGGTCTATCTCATAGGGCCAATCCCATGCACGCACCCACGCCCGCGCTGACGTTCGATTTCGCCGGCATTGAGCTGAACCGCCGCCATGGTCTTAGCCGCCAGCTCTATCAGACGCTGCGCGAGCGCATCCTCAACGGTCGCTTGTCCGGTGGCACGCGCTTGCCGGCGAGCCGGGATCTGGCGTTGTCCCTTGGCATCTCCCGCAACAGCGTGATGCGCGCTTATGACCAGCTTTACGCCGAAGGCTTTACCGAAAGCCGCGTCGGGGACGGCACTTACGTCGCACTGTTGAGAGAGAAACCGCCGGCTGCAAAAAAACTATCCACACACCTGTCCACAGGGTTATCACCATGCTTATCAACAGGTTTATCCACAAAACCCCTGATAATGGCGGCCGAATCGTCCAACAATGTTATCCACAGCACAGCAATGCATACGCTGGATCAGCATCATTTGCGGCCTCCCAAAAGCGGCCTGCCCAGGGCGTTTCGCACGGGTGTTCCGGCGTTTGATCTGTTCCCTTTCGACACGTGGGGCAAGCTCCACGCGGCTTTCTGGCGTAAGCCGGGCCTCCAGCATCTTGGCTACGGCGACCCGGCTGGCGAATGGCGGCTGCGGGAGCTGATCGCTGCCTATTTGAGGACTTCCCGCGACTTGCGCTGCGCACCTGAGCAAATTGTGATCACCAATGGCGCGCAGCAGGGGATTACCCTTTGTGCACAGCTGCTGCTGGAGCAGGGCGACGTGGTGGCGATCGAAAATCCGGGGTACCGCGCGGCCGGTCATGCCTTCGGGGTAGCTGGCGCCAGGTTGCAGGGCATGGCGGTTGACGACGAGGGCATGCGCAGTCCGGCTCTGGATGACTCAGGCTGCAAGTTGGCGTACGTGACGCCCTCACACCAATACCCGCTGGGCGTGACGATGAGTCTGGCTCGGCGGCTTGAACTGCTCGCGTGGGCCGAGCGCAATCAAAGCTGGATCGTCGAAGACGACTACGACGGCGAATACCGCTACAGCGGCGCCCCGCTGGCGCCGTTGGCAGCGCTGGATCGCAGCGGTCGCGTGCTGTACGTCGGGACATTCGGCAAGGTCGCATTTCCGGCGCTGCGCCTGGGTTATCTGGTGTTGCCGCGTAACCTGGTTGAGCCGTTCAGCCGGCGCCGGGCCGTGGACATGCGTCATTCCGAGGTGGGCACGCAGATGGTCATGGCCGAGTTCATCGCAGCGGGTCACTTTCAGCGGCACATCCGCCGCATGCGCCGAGCTGCCTTGAGCCGACGCGACGCATTGCTGGCCGGCTGGCCCCAGGAGCTTGCGGGTTGCAGCCCGATGATCAAGCCCGTTGCAGGGCTGCATGTGACCGTCGCAGTGGATACGTTAGAGCGTGAAACGGAACTGGTCGCCAAGGCAGAAAATGTCGGCGTCGAGGTCGCGCCGTTGAGTGAGTATTGGCTGCCGGGGTCAGAGACGCCGGTGGATGATCGGGCCGGTCTGGTACTCGGCTTTGCAGCGGTGCCTGAGGCCGATATCGCCTCGGCGCTGGGGCGATTACGAAGTGCATGGCGGGTTTGATCTTGGTGAACCCGTTGGCGGCCTGGCGCGTCATCCAGCAGGCACCGGCGTATACTCGCGCCCATCGCAATCCTTCTTCGAGATACGCCCATGAGTCTTCCTCTCTCCGCGGCGCCGCAGCGCAAGCTCGGCGCGCCGCTGATCGCCTTCCTCTTCTTGGTGATCGGCGCTCTGTTTCTGCAATCCGCCGTTGGCGGCAGGCAAGTGCTGTTGCTGATCGTTGGCGCGGCGCTGGGCCTCACGCTCTATCACGCCGCCTTCGGCTTCACATCGGCCTGGCGGGTATTCATCAACGAGCGGCGCGGCGCCGGCTTGCGCGCGCAGATGGTGATGCTGGCCGTCGCGGTGGTGCTGTTCTTCCCCGCGCTGGGTGCCGGTACGCTGTTCGGCACGCCGGTCACCGGCCTTGTGGCCCCGGCGGGCGTGTCGGTTGTCTTCGGCGCCTTCATCTTTGGCATCGGCATGCAAATGGGCGGCGGCTGTGCGTCCGGCACGTTGTTCACCGTCGGCGGCGGCAATGCGCGGATGCTCGTGACCTTGCTGTTCTTCATCATTGGCTCGCTGATCGCCACGCATCACGTCGACTGGTGGTTCTCGTTGCCGTCGTTCCCCGCCACTTCCATCGTTAAAACCTTCGGCGTGGTCCCTGCGTTGCTGATGAGCCTGGCGCTGTTTGCGATCATTGCCCTTGTCACCGTCAAGCTGGAAAAGCGTCGGCACGGACAGCTGGAAGCGGCCGTCACCAGCGAGCATGTTGGCGTGCGCCGTTTCTTTCGCGGGCCGTGGCCGCTGGTGTGGGGCGCGGTCGGCTTGGCGCTGCTCAACTACGCCACGCTGGCATTGGCGGGTCGCCCCTGGGGGATCACTTCGGCCTTCGCGCTGTGGAGTGCGAAAGTCGCCGGTGGTCTGGGGGTGGACGTGGGCAGTTGGCCGTTCTGGCAGATGCCAGCGAATGCCAAGGCGCTGACCGCGCCGGTGTGGGAGGACATCACCACCGTCATGGACATCGGCATCATGTTGGGTGCGGCAGTGGCGGCAGGCCTTGCAGGACGATTCGCACCGAGTCTGAAAATCCCGACGCGCTCGTTGATCGCTGCAGTGATTGGCGGGCTGTTGCTGGGTTACGGTTCGCGCCTGGCGTACGGCTGCAACATTGGCGCGTACTTCAGCGGGATCGCCTCAGGCAGCCTGCACGGCTGGCTCTGGCTGGTCGCTGCCTTTGCGGGCAACGCAGTGGGTGTGCGGATTCGGCCTATATTCTTTGAGGGCGAGCGTCGGCCTGCTGTTTTGACAGGGTGCTGATCGAGTGATTTGAAGGAGGGAGGACGCTTGCCCGCGAGGTGCGGGCAAGCGCTCTTACACAGGATTAACCGGCGATTTGCTCCTTCGCCAGCTTGGCGATGTTTTCCGCCGTGAATCCATACTTGGCCTGCAGCTTCTCGATCGGGGCCGACGCACCGAAGGTGTTCATCACAACCTTCGCGCCGGTCTGGCCGACATACCGATCCCAGCCCACCGGCCCCGCCTGTTCCACCACCACCCTGGCTTTCACATCCGGCGGCAGCACGCCGTCGCGATAGGCCTTGTCCTGATCCTCGAACAATTCCCAGCTCGGCATCGACACCACTCGCGCCGCAACCCCTTCGGCTTTGAGCGTCTCGAACGCTTCGACGGTCATACCGACCTCGCTGCCAGTGGCGATCAAGATCACGTCCACTTTGCCTTCTACCGCATCGGCCAGCACGTACGCGCCTTTAGTCAGGCCCTCGGCGGCGGCGTATTTCGAGCGATCAAGGGTCGGCAACGGCTGACGCGAGAGCACCAGGCAGGACGGTCTGCTGGTTTGCGCCAGCGCTATTTTCCAGGCTTCGGCCGTTTCGTTGGCATCGCCCGGACGAATCGTCAGCACACCGGGTGTTGCCCGCAGCTGAGTCAGTTGCTCGATGGGCTGGTGTGTCGGGCCGTCTTCGCCGACGCCGATGGAGTCATGGGTAAAGACGAAAATAACCGGCAATTCCATGATCGACGCCAGACGAATCGGCGGCTTCATGTAATCGCTGAAGACCAGAAACGTCGAGGTGTACGGGCGGATATAGGACAGGGCCAAGCCGTTCGCGATTGAGCCCATGGCATGTTCGCGGATACCGAAGTGCAGGTTTCGACCGCTGTAATTGCCCGCCTCAAAGCTACCGGCTCCGTCGAACGTCAGATTGGTTTTGGTCGACGGCGAAAGGTCTGCGGAGCCACCGATCAGCCAAGGAATCTGCTCGGCGAAGGCGTTCAGCACTTTGCCACCGGACGCGCGGGAGGCAATGCCTTTGGCGTCGGCTTCAAAATTCATCTGCTTGTCTTGCCAGCCTTCGGGCATCTCACCGGCACGCATGCGCTTGAGCTGATCGGCGAGGTCGGGCTGGTCCTTTTCAAACTGGTTGAAGGTCTCAAGCCAGGCGTCGTAATCGCCGCCGCTACGTTCCAGCAGCGCATCCCGCAGGTAATGGCGAGCGTCTTCCGGCACCAGGAAGCTGCTGTTTTCATCCCAGCCGTAGGCTTTTTTGGTCAGCTTAATTTCGTCATCGCCCAGCGGTTCGCCGTGGGCGGCAGACGTATTGTGTTTGTTGGGCGAGCCAAAGCCGATGACGCTATCGACCACGATCAGGGTTGGTGCATCGCTGGTTTGCTGAAAGGTCTGCAGCGCTTTTGCCAGCGCACTGGCGTCATTGGCGTCTTTGACGTGCAGGGTTTTCCAGCCGTAGCCCTCGAAACGCTTCTGCACATCGTCGCTGTAAGCCAGCTCGGTATGACCTTCGATGCTGATGGTGTTGTTGTCGTAAATCCAGCACAGGTTAGACAGCTTCAAATGACCGGCAAGTGAGGCGGCTTCTGCGGTTACGCCTTCCATCATGTCGCCGTCGCCGCAGAGCACGTAAACGTTGTAATCGAACAGCGTCGCGCCCGGCGTGTTGAAGTGTTCGCCCAGCCAGCGCTCGCCCATCGCCATCCCGACGCTATTCGCGCAACCCTGACCCAGCGGGCCAGTGGTGGTCTCCACGCCGGTGGTCATGCGGTATTCGGGGTGGCCCGGGGTTTTGGAGTCCATCTGGCGAAACTGCTTGATGTCCTCAAGGCTCACCGCAGGTTTGCCCGATGGCTTGCCGTGCTCGTCGATCTCGATCACACCGGCCAGGTGCAGCAGTGAATAAAGCAGCATTGAAGCGTGACCGACCGATAGCACGAAGCGGTCGCGGTTTGGCCAGTCAGGGTGTTCCGGGTGGTAGCGCAGGAAATCTTTCCACAGCGTGTAGCCCACAGGGGCAAGCGCCATCGGCGTGCCGGGGTGCCCGGAATTGGCTTTTTGCACCGCATCCATGGCCAGGGTGCGAATGGTGTTGATGGTCAGTTGGTCGCGGTCGGTGTGCGGCGTAAACGTGCGCACTGCGCCTGATCGTTCGGTGGAGTGAGAGTTGGCAGACGAGCTCATTAACGTTCTCCTCGTGACGGGTAGCGGAAGCATCCAGATAGGTGTTGAGCCCTCGGAGGCTGTGATCGTTCCATGAACAATCTGTCAGTCGAGCCGGTGGAGAAGCGATTCAGCTTTCCGCTCGTATTTGGTTACATATAGCCTGTGGGCGTAACGAACGAAGTTGTTCTCACGTATTCGAAGCCTTGGGTCGAGCCTTTGCCGACCGGTTTAAGCGCACTGCGGAGGTGGCTTTTGCAGGAATTGATCGTCAAGAAGTACCGGGCCATGATCCGGACGTTTACCTACATCGGCTGGTCTTTGTTCTGGCTGCTGATTTGGGACGTCGTCGTCACCGTCGACTTCATGCTGTTTCTGGATCGCAAGATCACCCTCCCATCGATGCCCCTGACCTTGTTGGGTTCTGCGCTGGTCGTGCTGACCAGTTTTCGCAATACCAGTGCGTATAACCGCTGGTGGGAGGCGCGCACGTTATGGGGTGCGCTGGTGAATAACTCCCGCAGCTTCGCCCGGCAGGTGTTGACGTTCATTGATGACGAGGACGGCCTGAACCCGGTCAAGGCCACGCTGTTGCGTCGGCACGTCGCTTATGTCGAATGTCTGTCGGCCCATTTGAAGGGCAGTGATTGTGGCGAGCAGGTCACTGCGATGATTTCCCGGGAAGAATTCGAGCGCCGCACGCGCACCAACAACTTTCCCAACGCCATCCTCAATGAGTCTGCGGCGATCATTGCTCAGGAATACAAAGCCGGCCGCCTGGACAGCATTCGTCTGGAACGGCTCGAAGCGACGCTGGTGGAAATCTCCAACAACCAGGGCGGCATGGAGCGCATCGCCAATACCCCGTTGCCTTACCCGTACGTGACGTTCCCGCGTCTGTTCATCACCCTGTTCTGCATCATCGTGCCGATTGGTCTGGTCGAAACGCTGGGCTGGTTCACGCCGCTGGCGTCCACCGTGGTCGGCTTCATGCTGCTGGCAATCGAGAAAATCGGCACCGACTTGCAAAGCCCGTTCAAAGCCTCCGAGCACGAGATCCAGATGAAAGCGCTGTGCGAAAACATCTCCGGCAATCTGAATTCAATGCTGCAGGATGCGATGGATAAGCGGCCGGTTGAGGTGGCTTATTCGTGATGAGGTCATGCCCTTGCTCTGAGAGGGCATGAACGACGCTAGGCGCATCTGGACTGAGAGGATGCTCTATCCGCGAGCTATCCAGCGGTCGAGAGGCCGCTTTTGCATCAAGAATGAAGCCACCGCAAATGCACCTGTTGATACACGAGTTGTGGGAGCGACCGGGGTGGCGTTCCACCTTGCTCGCGAAGAGGTGGGAAGGTGCGCTGAATCTTCAGCGGCTGAAATGCCGTCTTCGTGAGCAAGCTCACTCCCACAGGATTGGGTTTGCTGCGCGAGCAAAGTGTCTGGACGCCGGGTAATTTGCGGCCCGTTGCGGGTTACCGCCCTGCGATATGTCTTTGCTCATCGCAGACAAAGGCCTGCAGACGATTATCTGAGCGGCGCTACTCGCTCAACGCAACTCGCCACACATGTCCAGCTCAACAAGCTGCCGCACTTCATCCCCACTCAGCCCAGCCCCCAGCAGCGCATGCAGCTTGCCAAACGCGGCTTCGCGGGTCATGCCGCCGCCGGACAGCACGCCGACGCCCCGCAGCCGGCTGCCGGCCTCATACACATCCAGTTCGACGCCGCCTTCGTGGCATTGAGTAATCGCCACGACCACGATGCCTTTCTGGTGAGCACGCTGAAGGCTGGCAAGGAAGTCAGCGTTATCGCTGGGACCGGTGCCGTTGCCGAAGCATTCCAGCACAAGACCCTGGATACCGCTGTCGATCAAACCGTCTAGCTGAGCAGCGCCGATGCCGGGAAACAGCGGCAGCACCGCAACGTTCGCCAGTTGCTTGGGCTGGCGATAGTCCAGCGCCGCCGGCAACGCCGATGCCGCCTCACCACCGCGAGCGCGATTGAGCGCCGCAAAAGGGTTGCGGCCGAAGCTGCGAATCTTCGCGCAACGAGTAGGTTCCAGCAGCTCCCCGTGGAAGTACAGATGCACTCCCGCGGCGAGCCCTTGACCCAAAGCCTGCAAGGCGCCGTTGACGTTTTCCCAGGCATCGCTGTCCGGCACGCCCGCTGGCAACATGGACCCGGTGAACACCACAGGGGCATTCAGGCCCAACAGTTGAAAGCTCATGGCTGCTGCGCTGTAAGCCAGGGTATCGGTACCGTGCAGGATCAGCACGGCGTCGCACCCTTGCGCTTCAATTGCATCGACCACCGCCTCACGCAAGCGCTGCCAGTAGGCAGGCGTCATGTTGGCGCTGTCGATCAGGGGGGACATTTCGCGGAACGACCACTGGGGCACCACCATTTCGGGCAGTGCAGCCAGTTGCTCAGCCATGCGTGCCTCAAAGCCGGAGGCAGGTGCCAGCCCGTTTTCGCTGGCCTGCATGCCGATGGTTCCACCGGTATACAGGACCATTACCTGGCGGGCTGATGCGTGGTTGTCGCGATTCATGCCTGTCTCCCTTGATTGACGTTCAAATGATCAACGCGCGTCCGTGACGGGTTTGCCGCCGATCGCTGCCGCGTGCGCTGCAGGCTGCGCAGCATCGGGCTTTGGCCAGGCTTTCAGATCCAAGTCCAGATCGGGGAACTGGCTGGAGTCGAAAACCGGCGTTTTGATGCCGGCTTTACGCTGGGCATCGTAGTCTTTCAGCACCCGAAGCGCGATTTTGAACAGCATCGCCAGCGCGATCAGGTTGACGAAGGCCAGCAGCGTCATGGTGATGTCGGCGAAGGCGAACACCGTGCCCAGATCCTCGACCGCACCCCAAAGAATCAACGCCAGAACCAACACGCGGTAGCCGAAGATGGCCTTGCGGTTCTCGCCCAGCAGGAAGCGCAGGCTGTTTTCGCCCAGGTAGTAGTTGTAGAGAATCGAGGTGAACACGAACAGCGCCAGCGCCACACTGATGAACAGCTTGCCCCAGTCACCGACGACGGCGGCGAGGGAGTTCTGCGTCAGGGCAATGCCATCACCTTCGAAGCCGGGGGTATAGAAACCCGACAGCAGGATCAGCAGCGCGGTGCAGGTGCAGATGACGAAGGTGTCGAGGAACACGCTGAACGCCTGAACCACACCTTGTGCCACCGGGTGCTCGACCTGAGCCACCGCTGCCACGTTGGGTGCGCTGCCAAGGCCAGCTTCGTTGGCGAAGACGCCACGTTTGACGCCCATGACAATGGCACTGCCGATCAGGCCACCGAACACTTCATCCATGCCGAACGCGCTTTTGACGATGGTCATCAGCATGTGCGGAACGTGTTCGAACTGCACGCCAATGACATACAGCGTGACGGCGATGTAGACCAGCGTCTTGATCGGCACCAGCAGGTCGGCGACCTTGGCGATGCGCTTGATCCCGCCGACGAACACCAGGCCCAGCAGAATCGCCAGACCGACGCCGGCGTAGCTTGGCGAGATCTTGAAGGCGTCGTTGAGCGAGTGGGTCACGGCGTGGGATTGCAGGCCGTTGAAGGCGAACCCGAAGGTCACCAGCAACAGCACCGCCATGATCATGCCCAGCCAGCGTTTGCCCAGGCCGTGCTGAATGTAATACGACGGGCCGCCGCGGTATTGGCCTTCGGCGTCGCAGCGTTTGTACAGCTGGCCGAGGGAGCATTCGAAAAAGCTGCTCGCCATGCCGACAAGGGCAGTGACCCACATCCAGAACACCGCGCCGGGTCCGCCGAGGGTGACCGCGATGCCGACGCCTGCGATGTTACCGGCGCCGACGCGGCCGGCAAGGCTCAGCATCAGGGCCTGGAACGAACTCAATTGGCCCGCGCTGCTGCGCAAACTGTCGCGGAACACCGCGAACATGTGAAAGAAGTGACGGAACTGAACGAAACGCGAGCGAATCGTGAAATATCCACCGAGCCCAACAATGAGCACGATCAGTACTTTTCCCGAGAGGAAGTCGTTGATGACTTCAAGCATTGGTGTTTCCTCGCTTTCTTAGAGGGTGCGCACTATACCGGCGCGCGTTATTGGAGTCTTTATCCGGTTTGTTTCATGCCCAAATGACGCCGGGCAAAAAAAAGGGCCTGGAAGCGTGTGCTCCCGGCCCTCAAAAGGGTGAGGGGTGTCTAGACCCTCAGCCTGGTGATCGTGTTGCAAGTGTCGCAAGGGGCCGGACGGATCAAGCCTTCAAGGGCACGAGTCGCGGCGCAATCATGTTCTCGGGGCGCAGGATGTCCGCCAGCATGACGTCATCGAGCAGGCCCTCTTCGCGCACCAGCTCCAGCACGCCACGGCCTGTTTCCAAGGCGACGCGGGCGATACGAGTGGCGTTTTCGTAACCGATGTACGGGTTCAGCGCAGTGACGAGGCCGATCGAGTGCTCGACCAGTTCACGGCAGCGCACTTCGTTGGCGGTGATGCCGACGATGCAGTGCTCGCGCAGCATGTCCATGGCGCGCTGCAGCAGGCGAATCGAGTCGAAGATCTTGTAGGCGATCAACGGCTCCATCACGTTCAGCTGCAACTGGCCGCCTTCGGCCGCGATGGTCAGCGCCAGGTCGTTGCCCATGATTTCGAAGGCGCACATGTTCACCGCCTCCGGAATCACCGGATTGACCTTGCCCGGCATGATCGAGCTGCCTGGCTGACGCGCAGGAAGATTGATTTCGTTGATGCCGGTGCGCGGACCGCTGGAGAGCAGGCGCAGGTCGTTGCAGATCTTCGACAGCTTGACTGCAGTGCGCTTGAGCATGCCGGAGAACAGCACGAAAGCCCCCATGTCGGAGGTGGCTTCAATCAGGTCGGCGGCCGGCACCAGCGGCTGGCCGCTGATGGTCGCCAGACGCTGAACGGCCAGGTGCTGATAACCAGGGTCAGCGTTGATGCCGGTACCGATGGCAGTGCCGCCCAGATTGACTTCGGTCAGCAGCTCAGGCGCCAGACTGCGCAGGCGATTGAGGTCTTCAGTCAGCGTGGTGGCGAAGGCGCGGAATTCCTGACCCAGGGTCATTGGCACCGCGTCTTGCAATTGGGTACGGCCCATTTTCAACACGTGGTTGAACTCGTGACCTTTGGCCGCGAACGCCTGGATCAGGCTGTCGAGGCTGGCGAGCAGTGCGTCGTGGCCCAACAGCAAACCCAGGCGAATCGCCGTCGGGTAGGCGTCGTTGGTGGACTGCGCCATGTTCACGTCGTTGTTCGGGTGCAGGTATTTGTATTCGCCCTTGGCATGGCCCATCGCTTCGAGCGCGATGTTGGCGATGACTTCATTGGCGTTCATGTTGGTGGAGGTGCCGGCGCCGCCTTGAATCATGTCGACGACGAACTGATCATGGAAATCACCGCGGATCAGTCGTGCGCAGGCTTCGCTGATGCCCGCATGCTTCTCGTTGCTCAAATGGCCCAGCTGATGGTTTGCATCCGCCGCTGCCTGCTTGACCATCGCCAGCGCTACGACCAGCTTGGGGTAGTGCGAAAGCGGAACGCCAGAGAGGCGGAAGTTATGCACTGCGCGCAGGGTCTGGATGCCGTAATACGCTTCAGCGGGTACTTCGAGAACGCCAAGCAAGTCTTTTTCGATGCGAAATGATGCAGCGGAGGACATGATAGAGAAAGTCTCAAGATGGGCACGGACTAAGCCGGAACGCCCTTGATACTAGGCCTGTGGGCTATTCTGGACCAATGCTGTAAAACGCTGCCCTATGCACAATCGGCATAATGTCGTTGTGACGCGGGGATTGTGACGAGCGTGTGAATCAGTGTATGAGGCTCCCGTTCGTACCCGCGAATGCGCAACTTATAGGGCTGGAGAAACGATGAACCTGGAAAGCAAATGGCTGGAAGACTTCAGCGCGCTGGCCGCGACCCGCAGTTTTTCCCAGGCGGCGGAGCGTCGGTTCGTCACGCAACCGGCCTTCAGCCGGCGCATTCGCAGCCTTGAAGCGGCCCTTGGCCTGACGCTGGTGAATCGCTCGCGCACGCCAATCGAGCTGACGGCGGCGGGGCAGTTATTCCTTGTCACCGCGAGGACAGTGGTCGACCAGCTCGGCGAGGTGCTGCGTCATTTGCACCATCTGGAAAGCGGGCAGGGCGAGGTCATGCAGATCGCCGCCGCGCACTCGCTGGCGCTGAGCTTCTTCCCGCGCTGGATCGCGCAGCTGCGCAACGAAGGGCTGAACATCGCCACGCGCTTGGTCGCTACTAACGTCGGCGACGCGGTGCATGCGCTGCGTGAAGGCGGCTGCGATCTGATGCTGGCGTTCTATGACCCCGACGCCGCACTGCAGATGGACGCCGAGATATTCCCGTCGCTGCACCTGGGCGTGACCGAAATGCTGCCAGTCTGCTCAACCGATGAAGAGGGGCGTCCGCTGTTCGACCTGGAAGGGGAACAGAGCGTGCCGCTGCTGGCGTACAGCGCGGGTGCGTTCTTGGGTCGCTCGGTGAACCTGCTGTTGCGCCAGCGCAGCGTGCGCTTCACGACGATTTACGAAACGGCGATGGCCGACAGCCTCAAGGGCATGGCGCTCCAGGGGCTGGGTATCGCGTGGGTGCCGCGCCTGAGCGTGACGGCGGAGCTCGAACGGGGAGAGCTGGTGATCTGCGGCGGCACTCAGTGGCACGTCCCGCTGGAGATTCGGCTGTACCGCTGCGCGCTGGTTCGCAAGGCCAATGTGCGGCTGTTGTGGCGCAAGCTGGAAGCCGGGGGCAGCTCGCCCGCCGCCTGACCTTGGAGTCAGTAAATCCGGGCTTCCGTGGGCCGGTTTGGTTGGCTGACAGGAGGTCGCCGGCAGTCTGTCAAACGAGACTCTTTGCGGTATACTCCGCGGCCTTCGGCCGGTTCGACTGGTCATAATTTGTACGACAAGCCACGCCGGTTTTCCCGCGTGGCTTGTTGTTTTTAGCCGCGCCTGCGGGCGCCCGATGAGAGGCACGACGATGAGCGCACTGGTTGGCGTGATCATGGGCTCCAAGTCCGATTGGTCCACCCTTAGCCACACCGCCGACATGCTTGAAAAGCTCGGCATTCCGTACGAAGTCAAAGTGGTTTCGGCGCACCGCACGCCCGATCTGCTGTTCAAGTACGCCGAAGAAGCCGAAGGCCGTGGCATCGAGGTGATCATCGCCGGTGCCGGTGGGGCCGCTCACCTGCCTGGCATGTGCGCTGCCAAGACTCATCTGCCCGTTCTGGGTGTGCCGGTTCAGTCTTCCATGCTGTCGGGCGTTGATTCATTGCTCTCCATCGTTCAGATGCCTGCCGGCATTCCGGTCGCGACCCTGGCCATTGGCAAAGCGGGCGCGATCAACGCCGCGCTGTTGTCGGCCAGTATCCTGGGCGCCAAGCACCTACACTTCCACGCAGTGCTGAAGACATTCCGCGCTGAGCAGACAGACAGCGTTCTGGACAATCCAGACCCACGCGAGGCCTGAGGTTTTCATGAAGATCGGCGTAATCGGTGGCGGCCAGTTGGGTCGCATGTTGGCACTGGCGGGAACCCCGCTGGGCATGAACTTCGCCTTCCTTGACCCCGCACCGGACGCCTGCGCCGCTGCGCTTGGCGAGCATTTGCTCGCCGATTACGGCGATCAGGAACACCTGCGCCAGCTGGCGAATGATGTTGATCTGGTCACCTTCGAATTCGAAAGCGTGCCGGCAGAGACCGTCGCCTTCCTCTCGCAGTTCGTGCCGGTTTACCCGAGTGCCGAAGCGCTGCGCATCGCCCGCGATCGCTGGTTCGAAAAGAGCATGTTCAAGGACCTCGGCATCCCGACGCCGGCGTTCGCTGACATCCAGTCCCAGGCGGATCTGGACGCTGCGGTGGCCAGCATTGGTCTGCCGGCCGTGTTGAAAACCCGCACGCTGGGTTACGACGGCAAGGGCCAGAAAGTCCTGCGCACGCCCGAAGACGTAGTCGACACCTTCGCCGAGCTGGGCAACGTGCCATGCCTGCTTGAAGGCTTCGTGCCGTTCACGGGCGAAGTCTCGCTGATCGCCGTACGCGCCCGTGATGGCGAGACCCGCTTCTATCCGCTGGTCCACAACACCCACGACAGCGGCATTCTGCGCCTGTCCGTCGCCAGTACCGATCACCCGCTGCAGGCGCTGGCTGAAGATTACGCCGGGCGCGTGCTGAAGCAGCTCGATTATGTGGGCGTGCTGGCCTTTGAATTCTTCGAAGTCAATGGCGGCTTGAAAGCCAACGAAATCGCCCCGCGCGTGCACAACTCCGGCCACTGGACCACCGAAGGCGCCGAGTGCAGCCAGTTCGAGAACCATCTACGCGCCGTTGCCGGGCTGCCGCTGGGTTCGACGGCCAAGGTCGGCGAAAGCGCGATGCTCAACTTCATCGGTGAAGTGCCTGCAGTGGAGCAGGTCATTGCCGTCGAAGATTGCCACCTGCATCACTACGGCAAAGCCTTTAAAGCCGGGCGCAAGGTCGGCCACGCCACCGTGCGCAGCAAAGACCGCGCGACGCTGGATCGTCAGGTGAAGCAGGTCGAGGCTCTGATCAAAAACTGATCACCGCGGTGGCCAGTCTTGACCGCCTCCGCAGGAGTGAGCTCGCTCGCGATAGCATTTGTCCGCGACATCATTGCTGTCTGGCCCAGCGTGATCGCGAGCAAGCTCGCTCCTACAGTGTCCTTCATATCCTGTTGAACCATTTCGCCGGGCCACACCTCTCATAGCGTGTTGCCAATAGCCTGCTAGGCTTTGGCATATTCATTCAAACAGAGGGACATGGCATGGGAATCATCGGAACCATCTTCATCGGCTTGATCGTAGGTCTGCTGGCGCGCTTTCTGAAGCCAGGCGACGACAGCATGGGCTGGATCATGACCATCCTGCTCGGTATCTGCGGCTCGCTGGCCGCCACTTATGGTGGTCAGGCGCTGGGTATCTACCGCGCAGGCGAGGGTGCAGGTTTCCTCGGTGCGCTTGTCGGCGCGATCATCCTGCTGGTGATCTACGGCATGATTAAAAAGCGTTAAGCACGCCTGGCCCTCTGCGCTATTGCGGCGCAGAGGGCTAGAATGCCCGGCACTCAACTCCTCCCGCCGAGCATCTCCAATGCGTCATCTCCTCTTCGTTTCACTGCTGCTGGTCTGCGGACTGGTACGCGCCGCTGAATTACCCGAAACCGACTGGCTTGAACTGATGCCGAAGTCGGATCAGAAAGCCCTCGAAGCCATGCCCGAAATCGACCACAACTCGCCGGAAGGCCAGGGCACGTTCGACAGTAAAGGCGGTTTGAAGCAGAGCAAGGGCTTGCCTGCCGTCATGTATTCCACCAAAACCGTCGCGTCGATGAACGACAAAACCATCCGCCTGGGTGGCTATCCGGTTCCGCTGGAGACTGATGCGAAGGGCCACAGCACGCTGTTCTTCCTCGTCCCGTACCCGGGCGCCTGCATCCACGTGCCGCCACCGCCGCCGAATCAGCTGGTGCTGGTGCGTTATCCGAAAGGCCTGAAGATCTCGGACATCTACACACCGTTGTGGGTCATCGGCACGTTGAAGGTGGAGAAGGTCAGCAATGATCTCGCCGACGCCGCCTATGCGCTGGACGCATCGAAAGTGCGTGTGGTGGTTGAGGCGGATTTGTAGGATCTGGCTAAGCAGCATCCCACTGACACAGCGCGGGTGCCTGGTAGGACTGGCTTTAGCCGGGAAGGGGCCGGGTGTCACACCACAAAATTGATGGTGCTCAAACCGGCCCCTTCCCGGCTAAAGCCGGTCCTACGAAATAGCGCAGTGTTGTCAGGCCTCTGCCAACGGCTCGGCCCAGATGCTGACGCTCAGCGCATGCATATCACCAGGCTTGAGCGTCACGACGTCGGTCAGGACGTTGGCCGTCTCAACGCACACCATGCCCTTCCAGCCGTCAGGCTGCATGTCGTCGAAGGTTTTGGTCTTGGCGATCCACGGGTTCCAGACGATGGCCGATTGCGAACCCGTCGTCTGAATCTGAATCCGGCGTTTCCACTGCGGGTCGACCACTGAAATCAGGTCAGGCGTGTCCTGATAAATACGGTCCGTCTCGCCAGTGAACGTGATGTCACCCACCTGTACGTTCTGGGTATCCCAGCTTTCCAGTGTGTTCAGGTACTCGACGCCATCCAGCCCTTCGATACTGATCCGGCTCACATCGCTCACCGCGAAATAACTGTGCAGCGCCTGACTCATCGTGACGTCTTCGGCGCCAGCGTTGAAGCTCACCAGACTGACATTCAGCGCGGCATCCAGGCGGATGTTCAGCTTCAGGCCAACGGTGTGCGGCCACCCCGACAAATGTCCCTCGGCCTGGGGCTGGATGAATTCGACGATCAATGCGTCGCCGTCCTCACCGACGCCCATCAACTCCCAGTCGATCGCCCGAACTTCGCCGTGGGCCTTCGCCGGCTCGTCGCTCTCGCGCATGGCCTGCACGCTGGACGGGTTTTTCTGGAAATTGCCAAACCACGGCCAGCAGATAGGCATGCCGCCGCGAATAGGCTTGCCCGATTTGAACAACGCGCCCGGGTTGGACCAGATCAGCGGCTCATCGCCGTCCACCTGGTAACTGATGATGTGCGCGCCTTGCTGGGCGATCACCAGTTCGGCCTGACCGTGGCGGATGCGCCAGCAATTAAGCTCACCGAGCTGGAAGGATTCGACGTTTGACGTAGGCATGGGGGTTCTCACTCGAAGGACAGTGACTGAATCAGACTGCGCCAAGCTTGATGAGTTTGTTGCGCAAAGCCAAGGGCGGGCACATCGGCGCCCACCCGGGCTTGATGATCAGCGTCGAGCCGGCACCGAACGGGTACGGCCGCTGCCGTCGATGGCGACAAAAACGAACACCGCCTCGGTCACCTTGCGCCATTCGCTGGACAGGGGATCATCGCTCCACACCTCGACCATCATCTGAATCGAGCTGCGGCCGATTTCCAGGGTCTGGGTGTAGAACGACAACTGCGCGCCCACCGCGACGGGCACCAGAAACGCCATGCGGTCTATGGCAACAGTCGCCACACGGCCACCGGCCACCTTGCTCGCCATGGCAGTGCCGGCGAGGTCCATCTGGGCAACCAGCCAGCCGCCGAAAATGTCGCCAAAGCCGTTGGTTTCGCGGGGCAGGGCGGTAATCTGCAGGGCAAGATCGCCCTGCGGTATCGGATCTTCTTGTTCGAGCTCAATCATTACTGGGTTCCTCTGACCCTGCAGACCCTGTGAAAACTACTGCGCTCGACAATACTGCGTTAAAAGCAGGCGGAAAATGCTCATTTAGGAGCCTCTAGACTCCGCTTTTCCGCCTGCTTTTGCCTTGTCTTGCCTTCGCTCGCGACGTTTTCACAGCGTCTGCTGACTCTAGGTAGTCTTCATTTCGGTTAAAGGGAAACTCTGCGAAAACGACTTGGGCAAATGGCTTCGCACAACTTCCCTGAAAGGACCGGCTGAGTCGTGGCCGGCGAGTATATCGGGCGCGCGGTCATGAAACGACCGCCGCTTTTTCATGATGCCTTCGCGTCATTGCAATCCATGTGCATTTGTACGCAATTTGCTATCGTGCCGGACCGACTTGGCGCACTACGCCATTTTTGGCACGCAATTTTGATGCCCGATTAACTTTTCGAGTCGAGAAATCGCGTGTGAAGCCGTTACCCACGGTTGAGTCACCGTTGATTTTTCGCCCAAAGAGAGCCTCAAAAGAGAAGCCACTGTCATGTCCTCTGTGCCTTTAAGCGCCACCCAGCCTTCGCGCCCGTTGAACCGTAACGATTACAAAACCCTTTCACTGTCTGCCTTGGGCGGAGCGTTGGAGTTCTACGACTTCATCATTTTCGTGTTCTTCGCAGCAGTGGTAGGCAAGCTGTTTTTCCCCGTAGACATGCCCGAATGGCTGCGTTTGATGCAAACGTTTGGCATTTTTGCCGCCGGTTATCTGGCTCGGCCCCTGGGCGGCATCGTCATGGCGCATTTTGGTGATCTGCTGGGCCGCAAGAAAATGTTCACCCTCAGCATTTTCCTGATGGCCGTGCCGACGCTGATCATGGGCTTGCTGCCCACTTACGCGCAGATCGGCATCTGGGCCCCCATGTTGCTGCTGCTGATGCGCGTCATTCAGGGCGCCGCAATCGGTGGCGAAGTGCCTGGCGCGTGGGTATTCGTTTCCGAACACGTTCCCGCCCGTAACGTCGGTTACGCCTGCGGTACCCTCACGTCCGGCCTGACGGCCGGGATTTTGCTCGGCTCGCTGGTCGCCACCTGGATCAACAGCGTGTACTCGCCCGTTGAGGTATCGGACTACGCCTGGCGGATTCCTTTCCTGCTCGGTGGCGTCTTCGGTCTGATGTCGGTTTACCTGCGCCGCTGGCTGCACGAAACCCCGGTGTTCGCCGAGCTTCAATTGCGCAAGCAACTGGCTGAAGAAGTGCCGCTCAAAGCGGTATTGCGCGATCATCGCGGCGCCGTCGTGCTGTCGATGTTGCTGACTTGGCTGCTCTCCGCCGGCGTGGTGGTGGTCATTCTGATGACGCCGACCCTGCTGCAGAAGGCCTACGGGTTCGCACCTGCCGACACCCTCAAAGCCAACAGCCTCGCCATTGTCTTGCTGAGTCTGGGATGTATCGGGGCTGGCGCGCTGGCGGATCGAGTCGGCGCGGGCCTTGTGTTCCTGTTCGGCTCGCTCGGTCTGCTGGTGAGTTCGTGGACCTTCTACCATATGATCGGCACGCACCCGGATCTGCTGTATCCGCTGTACGCGATCACCGGTTTGTTCGTCGGCACTATTGGCGCAGTGCCCTTCGTGATGGTCAAGGCCTTTCCGCCTGTGATCCGCTTCACCGGGCTGTCGTTTTCCTACAACTTGGCGTACGCCATCTTTGGTGGCTTAACGCCCATGGTCGTCAGCCTGATGTTCGCGGCCAACCCGATGGGCCCGGCTTGGTACGTGGCGATTCTTTGCGCCATGGGCATGGGGATCGGTGTTTACCTGATCAAGAGAAAGCCGGTCGAGTCCTGATCGAGCCACCGGCAAATCCTCCTGCTGAAGCCAAGGCCGCCAGTCGTAATGACTGGCGGCCTTTCATTTAATTGTCATATTACGGTCATAGAGTAGTCACATGGCCATCATCGATGGCGGCACTCTTCACCTCGCCAGGAGCAAGGCATGACCTTCAAACGTTTGATGACGGCGCTGACGTTCGTCGCGGCTGGCGCGGCTATCGGCAGTGCTTCTGCCGCCGTCGACCCTGCAATCAAGCCCTACGTCAAAACCAGCGGTGTCTCCGGGAATCTGTCCAGCGTGGGCTCCGACACCCTCGCCAATCTGATGACGATGTGGGCCGAGGCCTACAAGAAAGAATACCCAAGCGTAAACATTCAGATTCAGGCCGCCGGCTCCTCAACAGCTCCGCCTGCACTGACCGAGGGCACCGCAACACTGGGGCCCATGAGCCGCAAGATGAAGGACGGCGAACTGTCGGCCTTCGAGCAGAAGCACGGCTACAAGCCGACGGCGATTCCCGTGGCGGTGGATGCGCTGGCAGTGTTTGTCCACAAGGACAACCCGATCAAGGGCCTGACGCTGCAGCAGGTCGACGCGATTTTCTCCGCGACCCGGCTGTGCGGCGCCAGGACCGACGCAAAAACCTGGGGCGATGTGGGCGTGACAGGAGATCTGGCCGGCAAGGCCATCCAGCTGTTCGGGCGCAATTCGGTGTCCGGCACCTACGGTTATTTCAAGGAAGAGGCGCTGTGCAAGGGCGACTTCAAACCCAACGTCAACGAACAACCCGGCTCTGCTTCGGTGGTCAGCTCCATCAGCAATTCGCTGAACGGCATTGGCTACTCGGGAATTGGTTATAAAACATCCAGCGTGCGCACCGTACCCCTCGCGAAAAAAGAGGGCGGTGAGTTTGTCGAAGACAACGAGGTCAACGCGCTGAATGGCACTTACCCGCTGGCGCGCTTCCTTTATGTGTACGTCAACAAGGCGCCGAACAAGCCGTTGAATCCGCTCGAAGCCGAGTTCGTCAGATTGATCCTGTCAAAACAAGGTCAGGAAGTTGTCATGAAAGACGGGTACATTCCGTTACCAGCCAAGGTCGTCAGCAAAGCCTTGGCTGATCTGGGGCTACAAGAACGGTAGCGAGCGCGCTGCCCAGACAACCCTGATGCGGGGTGACAGGTTCGTCCCGCCACAAATGACAAAGGCCTTATGGAACGAGGCTCGCAGAACACTGAACAGTCCGTTGCCCCGATTCAGGAGCGGCGGGCTTTTTTGCGTCACCTCGCTGTCATGTATTTGTCATACAGAGTGGCTACGGTGTGCGCATGAATGATTTGGCCAATTCATCAATGACCGAAAAACCCCGTCCCGAGCGCATTGATTTCAATGCGCCCGAGCTGCAACGCAAGCGCAGGATCCGTGCGCTCAAAGACCGCCTGACGCGTTGGTACGTGTTAGTGGGCGGTCTTGCCGTGTTGGCCGCCATCACCCTGATCTTCTTCTACCTGGCTTACGTCGTCGCGCCGCTGTTTCAGGGGGCGAAACTGACGCGCAGCGATGCTCAAACACCCGCCTGGCTGCAAGATGCCGGCAAGCCGATGGTGCTGGTCATCGAAGAGCAGAATCAGGTCGCCATGCGCGTGTCCGACAAGGGCGAAGCGCTGTTTTTTCACCTCAAGGATGGCGACGAGATTTCCCGCGTGGCCTTGCCGATCCCCGCTGGTGCAAAGGTGACGTCGGTGGCCCAGGATCAGCCCGGCAAGCCTTTGATTGCGGTCGGCCTGTCCAACGGACAGGTGCTGGTGTTCAAGCACGCTTACCCGATCAGCTATCCCGACAACAAGAAAACCATCACCCCCACGATTACCTATCCCTACGGCGAGACGCCGCTGGTGCTGGACGAAGGCGGGCGGGCGCTTGAGCACGTCAATCTGAATGCCAGCGACACGACCCTGATTCTGGCCGGTGCAACCGGTACCCAGCTGCACGTGTTGTCGCTGACCCAATCCGAAAACCTGATGACCGGCGAAACCGATCGCGAGCAAAGCCGCATCGACTTGCCGCAACTGTCGGCGGCGGTCAAAGCCATCTACGTCGACCCACGCCAGCAGTGGCTGTACGTGATCAACGGTCGCGCGCTGGTGGATGTGTTCGACCTGCGCGATCGCACGTTGAACGGCCGCTACAAACTGCTCGAAGACGCCAACGCCGAAACCACCGCCAGCACGCAATTGGTGGGCGGCATCTCGCTGGTGATCGGCAGCTCCAGAGGCAATATCGCGCAGTGGTTCATGGCGCGGGACGTCGATGGCGAGATGCGTCTGCAGCACATTCGTGACTTCAAAATGAGCGGCGCGCCGATTTCCCAGATCACCGCCGAGCAGCGCCGCAAAGGGTTCATTGCCATGGACACCTCCGGCAAGCTCGGCGTTTTCCACAGCACCGCCCACCGCACGCTGTTGATCGCCCCGATAGCCAGCGGCCCCGCTGTCATGGGGCTTTCGCCGAGGGCGGACCGCATCATCGTTGAAGACAGCGGCAAGCTGCTGCCCTTGAGCCTGAATAATCCGCACCCGGAAATTTCCTGGAGCGCGTTGTGGGACAAGGTCTGGTACGAGAACTACGACGAACCTAAATATGTCTGGCAATCCACCGCATCCAGCAGCGACTTCGAGCCCAAGCTCAGCCTCGCGCCTCTCACCTACGGCACGCTCAAAGCCGCCTTCTACGCCATGCTGCTGGCCGCACCGATCGCCGTCGCTGCGGCGATCTACACCGCTTACTTCATGGCGCCGCGCATGCGTCGCAAGGTCAAGCCGGTCATCGAGCTGATGGAAGCGATGCCGACGGTGATTCTCGGCTTCTTCGCCGGTCTGTTCCTGGCGCCGTATCTGGAAGGGCACTTGCCGGGCATCTTCAGCCTGCTGATCTTCACCCCCATTGGCATCTTGCTGGCCGGGTTTGGCTGGACCCGCTTGCCTGACTCGATTCGCCTGCGGGTACCCGACGGCTGGGAAAGCGCGATTCTGATTCCGGTCATTCTGCTGATTGGCTGGGTCTCACTGAGCATGAGCCCGCACCTGGAGAACTGGTTCTTCGGCGGCGACATGCGCGCGTGGATCACCAACGATATGGGCATCACCTACGACCAGCGCAACGCAATGGTGGTCGGAATCGCGATGGGTTTTGCGGTCATCCCCAACATTTACTCGATTGCCGAGGACGCTGTGTTCAGCGTGCCGCGTGGCCTGACCCTCGGCTCACTTGCCCTCGGCGCCACGCCGTGGCAGACACTGGTTCGCGTGGTGATTCTCACGGCCAGCCCGGGGATTTTTTCTGCGCTGATGATCGGCATGGGCCGCGCTGTGGGCGAGACCATGATCGTGCTCATGGCCACCGGTAACACGCCGATCATGGACATGAACCTGTTCGAAGGCATGCGCACCCTGGCGGCCAACGTGGCGGTGGAGATGCCCGAGTCGGAAGTGGGCGGCAGTCATTATCGCGTGCTGTTCCTCGCCGCCCTGGTGCTGCTGATGTTCACATTTGTCATGAATACCTTGGCAGAGCTGATTCGTCAGCGCCTGCGCAAGCAGTATTCGTCTCTCTAGGGCAGGTTGAAACCGATGAAGCAGACCTCCCTCAAGCGGTGGTTCAACAGTGGCGGCCCCGGCGTCTGGTTGAGCGCGGGTGCGGTGTCCATCGCGGTGATCATGACCATCGGCCTGCTGGCGGTGATCGCCGTGCGCGGGCTGGGGCATTTCTGGCCCGCCGATGTCATTTCTGCCCGGTACGACGTTCCCGGGCAGGAAAGCCACGTGCTGGTAGGCGAGCTTGTTCAATCTGAACAAGTGCCGCGCGCCAGGCTCAAGGCCGCCGGGTTGCCGGTTCCTGATCAGGGGCCCGAGTTCATGACCCGCGATCTGTTCAAGGTCGGCAACCGGGATATCAGCCCCAGCGATTTCAACTGGGTCATTGGCGAGTGGCTCAAGGACCCGCGCAAGCCAGCGGAATTGATGACCCTGGAGCGCCGCGAGTGGGGCAACTTCTACGGCTATCTGGTCAACGTCAAAGAAGACGGCAAAGTTGTCGCCGAGGGTGAAGCGGCATGGCCGCAACTGCAGGCGCGTATCGAGCGGGTGCAGGGCATTTCCGATCAACTGGACGACCTGGAGAAGGGCGAGATTGGTGCGATCAACCACGGTATCGAGCGGCTGCGGCTGCAGGCGCGCAAGCTTGAGCTCAACGGCGAACTCGATGCCGCCGCACAGGCCGACATGGCCAGTGAGCGCGCTGAATACGACGCGCGCTATAAGGACGTCGAATCGCGGCTGGGCGCGTTGCACGCCGAATACAATCGCGACAGCCTGACGGCCCGTGACGCCAACGGCAAGGAAATCGAGATCAGCATCGGCAAGGTGGTTCACGCGTATCAACCCAACGCCATGGGCACGATGACCAAGCTGGGGTTCTACTTTCAGAAGCTTTGGGAGTTCCTCAGCGACGACCCGCGCGAGGCCAATACGGAGGGCGGGATTTTCCCGGCGATCTTCGGCACCGTGATGATGACGCTGATCATGGCCGTCATCGTGACGCCCTTTGGCGTGCTCGCAGCTGTGTATCTGCGTGAGTACGCGCGCCAGGGCGTGATGACGCGCTTGATCCGCATCGCCGTGAACAACCTTGCGGGCGTCCCGGCCATCGTCTACGGCGTGTTCGGGCTGGGCTTTTTCGTTTATGTGCTGGGCGGTTCTCTGGATCAGCTGTTCTTCCCCGAAGCCCTGCCGGCGCCGACGTTCGGCACACCGGGCTTGCTGTGGGCGTCGTTGACTCTGGCGCTGCTCGCCGTGCCGGTGGTGATCGTCGCCACCGAAGAAGGCCTGGCGCGTATCCCGTTGACGCTGCGCGAGGGCTCGCTGGCTTTGGGCGCGACCAAGGCCGAAACGCTTTGGAAGATCGTTTTGCCGATGGCCAGCCCGGCCATGATGACCGGCCTGATTCTGGCCGTGGCGCGAGCGGCCGGTGAAGTGGCGCCGCTGATGCTGGTGGGTGTGGTCAAGATGGCGCCGTCGCTGCCGCTGGACGGCAATTACCCGTACCTGCACCTCGACCAGAAGATCATGCACCTGGGTTTTCATATCTACGATGTGGGTTTTCAAAGCCCCAACGTCGAGGCCGCGCGCCCGCTGGTGTACGCCACGGCGCTGCTGCTGGTGCTGGTGATCGCGCTGCTGAACCTGTCGGCGGTGACGATTCGCAACCGCCTGCGCGACAAGTACAAGGCGTTTGAAGACTGAGTTGGCTTCAAGCGGCACGCTGAAAAGCCGCATACCGTATCAGCACCACATTTGCAGCTTGCGGCTAGAGGCTTGCAGCTACGAACGGAGAGAGACCATGCAACACGAACCCCACGCCCACGGCATCAACATGTCGGCCCTGGGTCGCAAACGCCAGGTGCTGGATCTGGCGAACGAAGCCGTTGCGCTGGAAGTGCCGGGGCTGGATCTCTTCTATGGCGAGAAGCAGGCGCTGTTCGACATCCGCATGAACATCCCGAAACAGCGCGTCACCTCGTTCATCGGGCCATCCGGGTGCGGCAAGTCTACCTTGCTGCGCACCTTCAACCGCATGAACGATCTGGTGGACGGCTGTCGCGTACAGGGCGAGATCAAGCTCTATGGCCACGACATCTACACCAAGGGCGAAGACGTCGCCGAGTTGCGTCGCCGGGTCGGCATGGTGTTCCAGAAGCCCAACCCGTTTCCGAAGACCGTTTACGAGAACGTCGTTTACGGGCTGCGTATTCAGGGCGTGAACAAAAAGCGCGTGCTCGATGAGGCCGTCGAGTGGGCCTTGCGTGGCGCCGCACTGTGGGACGAAGTCAAGGACCGCCTGCATGAGTCGGCGCTCGGACTTTCCGGTGGTCAGCAGCAACGTCTGGTGATCGCCCGCACCATCGCCGTCGAACCCGAAGTGCTGCTGCTCGATGAGCCGTGCTCCGCGCTCGACCCGATTTCGACCCTGAAAGTCGAAGAGTTGATCTACGAACTGAAATCCAAATACACCATTGTGATCGTTACCCACAACATGCAGCAGGCGGCGCGCGTGTCGGATTACACCGCGTTTCTGCACATGGGCAAGGTGGTCGAATACGGGGACACCGATACGTTGTTCACCAATCCGACCAAAAAGCAGACTGAAGACTACATAACCGGTCGTTACGGCTAGCACGTGTTTCGTCAGCCTTGAACCACCGCGCAATCAATCGGACGGACACTCATGATCAAAGACAGCCATACACATCACATCTCCCAGCAGTTCAACGCTGAACTGGAAGAAGTTCGCAGCCACCTGCTGGAAATGGGTGGTCTGGTCGAGAAGCAGGTCAACGATGCGGTCACCGCGTTGATCGAAGCCGACTCGGGCCTGGCCCAGCGGGTGCGCGAGGTGGACGACCGCATCAACCAGATGGAGCGCAACATCGATGAAGAGTGCCTGCGCATTCTGGCCCGTCGTCAGCCTGCCGCGTCCGACCTGCGTCTGATCATCAGCATCTCCAAGTCGGTCATCGACCTTGAGCGCATTGGCGATGAGTCCACCAAGATCGCTCGCCGTGCGATTCAGCTGTGCGAAGAGGGTGAGTCGCCGCGTGGTTACGTCGAAGTGCGCCACATCAGCGATCAAGTCAGCAAGATGGTGCGCGATGCACTGGACTCGTTCGCCCGCTTCGACGCCGATCTGGCGTTGTCGGTTGCGCAGTACGACAAGAACATCGACCGCGAGTACAAGACCGCATTGCGTGAGCTGGTCACCTACATGATGGAAGATCCGCGCTCGATATCCCGCGTGTTGAATGTGATCTGGGTCCTGCGTTCCCTGGAGCGTATCGGTGATCATGCGCGCAACATCTCCGAACTGGTGATCTACCTGGTGCGCGGTACCGATGTCCGCCACCTGGGCCTCAAGCGCATGCAGGAAGAAGTGAAAGGCCTGACCGCCGAAAGGATTAATGTTCTGGACACGCCTGACGATAAATAAGATTGCCTGAGAAAAAACGCCTGGCGACCGCCGGGCGTTTTTGTTTCTCCGGTCTGCCCATATTTTTCAAGTCACCCGCGAATAAAAGTCCCGGTGTCGTCAAACAGTTTGGCAGCTGGCCACCCGCCAGCGAATGCTCGCCATTTACGGTGAACACGCCATCAGGAGCGTCGATGAGTAAAGTCAGTGTATTGGTGGTGGATGACGCACCGTTCATCCGTGATCTGGTCAAGAAAGGCCTGCGCAATGCCTTCCCGGGAATCGCTCTGGAAGACGCAGTCAATGGTCGCAAGGCGCAAGTCCTGCTCAGCCGCGAAGTGTTTGATCTGGTGCTCTGTGATTGGGAAATGCCCGAAATGTCCGGGCTCGAATTGCTGACTTGGTGCCGCCAGCAGGACAACCTGAAGACCATGCCTTTCATCATGGTCACCAGCCGTGGCGACAAGGAAAACGTGATCCAGGCGATCCAGGCCGGCGTCTCCGACTTCATCGGCAAGCCGTTCACCAACGAGCAACTGCTGACCAAGGTCAAGAAAGCGCTGCACAAGGTCGGCAAGCTCGACGCGTTGATGTCCAGTGGCCCGGCCCGCGCCAATGCGGCGTTTGCCAATGACTCGCTTGGCGCACTGACAGGTAACCGCCCTGAAACCGTCAGCGCTTCACCCACTGCGTCGGCAGCACCTCAAGCCGCTCAGCCTATGGTCCAGCCGACAGCTAAAGCTGCTCCTGCCGCTGCACCCACCGGTCGTGGTCAGGGTCAGTTGCGTCTTCCGAGCGGGAACCAGCCCTGCGTGATCAAGGCGCTGACGCTCAAGGAAGCCTCCCTTCTGGTCCGCCGTGGCGAGGTCCTTCCGCAGATCCTCGAAAGCGCCGTGCTCGATCTGGAGCAGGGTGAGAACGCCGAGGTGGCGCGTCTCAATGGTTATCTGCACGCGATTGCCGCGTTCGAGCAGAAGCCGGACAGCGAGTGGCTGCAGGTCACCTTCCGCTTCGTCGACAAGGACACCCAGAAGCTTGATTACCTGTCGCGCCTGATTGCCCGTGGCACCGCGCAGAAGCACTTCGTGCCGGGCGCCTGATCCGCTGCGCATTCACCTGGGGGAGCGACCGGGATGGCGCTCCACCTTGCTCGCGATGAGACCGGTACATCCGCTAAATTTGGTGCGGTCGGGCGTCCATCTTCGCGAGCAAGCTCACTCCCACGCTATCCAGCATAGAAATTGCAATTCCGATCGCGCCCCGTCCTGACGCGATTTCCTTGACGCTTCGTCTATTACCGATTGATTCGGATGAGTCCAATTGCGTCGGCATCGCTGTTAGGCTGGGCGCCAATCGTCCACTTACCAGGTCTATCCCGATGTTAGAGCGCGTGCTGGTTGTCTGTGCCTTACTGCTGGCCACGCAGACCGCCGGGGCCGTCACGATCTATCGGTTCACCGATGCCAATGGCGTCGTGTCGTTTACCGACCAGCCTGTGCGTGGCGCGGAGGTGATGAAGCTTCGCGAGCGCATGGTCGAGCGCATCGACTCCCAGGTGCGCCTGAGCGTGAAGAAAGCCAATGGCAGCGATAGCCTGTATGTGCGAAACGATCTTTACGCGCCCGTGGAAGTCGAGCTGCGTCTGGCCGGGGTGAAGAACGTGGTGGGCGTGTCGGACCAAGTCATTCGCCGCACAATTCCAGCGCGCAGCAACGAACGCCTTATCGCCCTCAGCCCGCAAGTCGCCAGCAAGGCCATGGCCTACAAGCCCAGTCTGCGATCCATCGTCGGCGACCCGCAGCGCGGCGTGTCAGCGAACGGATTTGCCTATCGCTATCCATTGCCGTGGGTGGGCGGGCCGTTTCGCATCAGTCAGGGTGCCAATGGGTCTTACAGCCATGTAGGCGCCAAGAGCCGCTACGCGATCGACATCGCCATGCCCGAAGGCACGCAGATCATCGCTGCGCGGGGCGGTACTGTGATCAAGACCGAGAATGCCCAGTCGGGCCGAGGCGCAAATCCATCAGGCAACTTCGTGCGCATCCTGCACGACGACGGCACGATGGGCGTTTATCTGCATCTGCAGCAGGGATCGGTGAGCGTCAAGGAAGGCCAGCATGTGGCAGTGGGCGCGCCGCTCGGACGGTCCGGCAACACCGGCAACAGCACCGGCCCGCATTTGCACTTCGTGGTGCAGCGCAATGTCGGGCTGGCGCTGGAGTCGATCCCGTACGAATTCTCGCAACCGGTACAGAGCCTGCCTAACTTCGCGATTGGCGGGAATTGATGATCTGCTGGCGGGCAGGTCAATCCAGCTTCAACACCTTCGCCAGCACGATTTTCGGGCCTTTCATCTTCTTGATGATGATGCGCAGGCCTTCGACTTCCATGACTTCCTCTTCCTCAGGCACGCGCTTGAGGCTGTCGTAGATCAGGCCTGCGAGGGTCTCGGCTTCAACGTGGTCCAGATCGATGCCCAGCAGGCGCTCGACCTTGAACAGCGGCGTATCCCCCCGTACCAGCAGCTTGCCCGGCTGATAGGCCAGAATCCCGCGCTCGGCCTTGCGGTGTTCGTCCTGAATGTCGCCCACCAGCACTTCCAGAACGTCCTCCATCGTCAGGTAACCGATGATCTTGCCGTCGGCTTCCTCGACCAGCGCAAAGTGCGCGCCGCCCTGACGGAACTGCTCGAGCAGGCGCGACAACGGCATGTGCTTGGACACGCGCTCCAGCGGCCGCGTGAGCTCGGCGAGGTTGAACGACTCGGGGATGTGGTCCAGCGCCGCCAGTTCCAGCAGCAGGTCCTTGATGTGCAGCAGGCCCACAAACTCGTTGCGGTCCGAGTCGTACACCGGGTACCGGCTGAACTTGTGACGACGGAACATCGCGAGGATTTCTTTGAGCGGGGCGTTGAATTCCAGCGAGACCATGTCTTCGCGGGAATTGGCCCAGTCCACCACTTCCAGCTCGCCCATTTCCACGGCGGAGGCCAGCACGCGCATGCCCTGGTCGCTTGGGTCCTGACCGCGGCTTGAGTGCAGGATCAGCTTGAGCTCTTCACGGCTGTAATGGTGCTCGTGGTGGGGGCCGGGCTCGCCCTGGCCGGCGATGCGCAGAATGCCGTTGGCACTGGCGTTGAGCAGGTAAATGGCCGGGTACATCGCCCAGTAGAAGAGGTAGAGCGGCACCGCCGTCCACAGCGACAACAACTCGGGTTTGCGAATGGCCCAGGATTTCGGGGCCAGCTCACCCACCACGATGTGCAGGTACGAAATCATGAAAAAGGCGCTGAAGAACGATACGCCTTTGACGACCTCGGGCGATTCCACGCCGACCGTCTCGAGCAACGGCGCCAGCAGGTGCGCGAATGCCGGCTCGCCGACCCAGCCCAGACCCAGCGACGCCAGCGTAATACCCAGCTGGCAGGCCGACAGATAAGCATCGAGCTGACTGTGAACGGTGCGCAGAATGCGTCCACGCCAGCCGTTTTTCTCGGCAATGGACTCGACACGGGTGGAGCGCAGTTTGACCATGGCGAACTCGGCCGCAACGAAGAATCCGTTGAGCAGAACCAACACCATTGCGAAAAGAATCATGCCGAAATCGGCGAAGAGTGAAGCCAGGCTGATACCAGGGGAAGGGTCCATGATGGGGTTTTGCAGGTTCCGTTTTGAAGTGTGGAATGAAACAAGCCCTCACAATTGGAGGGCACAAGGGACGCAATTTAACGGCTATCTACAGGCTTGCCTAGGCTTTGGTCATCTGGGCCGGGGCAAAGTTGCAGATAAACACACTGCCCTTGCCGGGGACGCTGTTGATTTCCAGTGCCGCGCGGTGGCGCAGCAGCACGTGCTTGACGATCGCCAGGCCCAGGCCTGTTCCGCCGGTGTTTGACGCGCGGCTGGAGTCGACGCGGTAGAAGCGCTCGGTCAGGCGCGGGATATGTTTGCTGTCGATGCCGATGCCGGAGTCCTGCACGCTCAGGTGCGCGCCACGCCCGTCACTCCACCAGCGGATGCGGATCTTGCCCTCTGCGGGCGTGTATTTGACCGCGTTGAAGATCAGGTTGGAGAACGCGCTGCGCAGCTCCGCCTCGCTGCCCTTGAGGCTGACGTCGCTTTCCAGCTCCAGGGTGATCTGCTGGTTCTTGCTCCCCGACAGCGCTTGGGCATCATTGGTGATGCTCTGCAGCAGCGACGACACGGCGACGGGCTGATTGTCGGACGGGTAATCGGTGGCTTCCAGCTTGGCCAGCAGCAGGAGATCGTTAAGCAACGTCTGCATGCGTCCGCCTTGCTGATGCATTTGCTGCAACGCACGGACCCAACGCGGATTCACTTCTTCGACGTTATCCAGCAGCGTCTCCAGGTACCCGCAGATAACCGTCAAAGGCGTGCGCAGTTCGTGAGACACGTTGGCGACGAAGTCTTTGCGCATCTGCTCCAGCTGATGCATGCGCGTCACGTCGCGCACCAGCATTAAATGCTCGTTGTTGCCGTAGCGGGTGATCAGCATCTGAATGCGCAGGCGGTCATTGACCGGCGAAGGAATCTCCAGCGGCTCGGCATAGTTGGCGTGCGCGAAGTACTCCTTGAAGCGCGGGTGGCGCACCAGGTTGGTCACCGGCTGACCGCTGTCCTGGGGCGTCTTCAGGCCCAGCAAGGTTTCTGCCGCGCGGTTCCACCATTCCAGGTTGCCGTCGCTGTCGAGCATGATCACGGCATCTTTCAGTGCGGCGGTGGATTCCTGGACACGGTCGATAACCGCTTGCAGGCGGCCACGCACGCGCTGATCGCGACGCTGTAAATGGTAAATGCTGTCGAAGACTTCACCCCACAAGCCATAGCCATCGGGCGGCGGCTCGTCAGGTTTGTGATGGCGAAGCCAGTCATGCAGGCGCAGCAGCTGTTTGAGGGTCCAGGCCAGATAAAGCCCCAGACCGATTGCCAGACACCCGCCGTAATGCCCGCTGATCAAACCGGCCAGCAGCGAGGCTGTGGCCAACATCAGCAAGTGGCGGATCAGGGTGCCATGCCAGTTGTGATTCAATTAACGCGTCCTTGTCTTCAGCGGTCTGAATCGCTGCCAAACGCTTTTTCAGCTTTTGGTGGAGAAACGGTAACCAGTACCGCGGACGGTTTGTACCAGATTTTCGTAAGCCTCGCCGAGGGCTTTGCGCAGACGCCGGATGTGGACATCCACGGTGCGCTCTTCCACGTAGACATTTCCGCCCCAGACCTGATCGAGCAGCTGCCCGCGGGTGTAGGCGCGTTCCTGATGGGTCATGAAGAATTGCAGCAGGCGGTATTCGGTCGGGCCCATCTCGGCAGGTGTGCCGTCTATGGTCACGCGGTGGCTGATCGGGTCCAGCAGCAGACCGCCCACTTCGATCGGGGATTCGCCATCGTTCGGGGCAGCCCGGCGCAGCACGGCCTTGAGGCGGGCGACCAGTTCGCGGGGAGAGAAGGGTTTGGTGATGTAGTCGTCGGCGCCGACTTCGAGGCCCTGAATCTTGTTGTCCTCTTCGCCTTTGGCCGTGAGCATGATGATCGGGATGTCACCGGTCAGCTCGTCACGTTTCAGGCGGCGTGCCAGCTCGATGCCGGATGTGCCCGGCAGCATCCAGTCCAGCAGGATGAGGTCCGGCTTGCGGTCGACGATAACGGCGTGGGCCTGTTGCGAGTTCTCAGCCTCAATGCAGTCATAGCCGGCCATTTCCAGTGCGACGGCAATCATTTCGCGAATGGGCGCCTCGTCGTCGACGATCAGAATGCTCCTGCCAACCATGCCTCGAACCTCATGTCATTTAACTGTCTTGGGGCGCATTAGATAACGGAATTATTGCAGTCGTGTGACAGGTTAGTTCGAGCTAGGCGTATTCGCCGGTCTAGCGCTAAGCTGGCGACTTGTCCTACAAGAAATGTCCATCCAGCGACAAACAAGAAGAGGATTCATCCATGGCTAAAATTTCTTCTGCTCTGATGCGCCTTTTGGCGGCGGCAGCGTTAGCATCTTCCGGCATGGCATTCGGTGCCGCGCCGGCGATGACCAGTGACGGCATGCTCACCGACCACAAAGGCATGACGCTCTATACCTTTGATAAGGACACCTCCGCGGGCAAGTCCGTCTGCAATGATCAATGCGCAACCAACTGGCCGCCGCTGACTGCCACAGCAAGCGACAAGCCTGAGGGCGACTGGACCATTATCAAGCGCGATGACGGCGCCTCTCAGTGGGTTTACAAGGGCAAGCCGCTGTACTTTTTCAAAAGCGATAAGGCTGCTGGCGACAAAACCGGCGACGGCAAGGGCGACGTCTGGCACATCGCCAAGCCATGATCTAAGCCTTCGCGCGCTGCGTCGGCCCGAATCGGTCAGCGCAGCGCGTAGTCCAGAACGATACCGATAAAAATCGCCAGCCCCGCCCAGTGGTTGTGCAGAAAAGCCTTGAAGCAGGCTTGCGGGTCTTTGTCCCGCGTCGACCAGAACTCCCAACCAAAGCATCCCGCCGCGACCAGCAGGCCGATGAAGAAGTACAGGCCCAGCTCAAAGCGTGTACCCGCCAGCATCAGGCAGAACAGCGCCAGGCATTGCAGCGTCAGGATGATCACCCGATCCGCGTCGCCGAACAGCACGGCCGTGGATTTTACGCCGATCTTCAAGTCGTCCTCGCGATCCGTCATCGCGTAATACGTGTCATATCCCACCGTCCACAGCAGATTGGCGATGTACAGCAGCCACGCGGCAGCGGGCAGCTCGCCGGTCTCCGCGGTAAACGCCATCGGCATTCCCCACGAAAACGCAGCGCCCAATACCACTTGCGGGTAGTAGGTGTAGCGCTTCATGAAGGGGTAGCACGCCGCGAGGGCAAGACCGCCGAACGACAGCCAGATCGTCGTCGCGTTAGTGAACAACACCAGCACAAAGCTCAGCCCCACCAACACGGCGAACAGAATCAGTGCTTCCTTTGACGTCACCCTGCCACTCACCAACGGCCGTTGCTCGGTGCGTTTGACGTGGCCGTCCACCTTGCGGTCGGCGAAGTCGTTGATCACGCAGCCCGCCGCGCGCATCAGGAACACGCCAATCACGAAAATCAGCAGCGTGCTCAGAGACGGCGAGCCTTTGCCTGCGATCCAGACGGCCCATAGCGTTGGCCACAGTAATAGATAAATGCCGATGGGCTTGTCGATGCGCGTGAGCTGGATGAAGTCCCAGGCGCGCGGGTGCAGACGGTTCAGGGATTTGAGCAACGACAGGTACATCAGCGGCCCTCTTGGGCATGCAGTGGAAGGTCGGCCTCGATGGCGCGCCATGCGGTGGGCAGAAACACTTCCGCCACCAGAATGCTCAAGATCCCCCGGCTGAAACAGGAGCGGCGTCCCCACAAGCCCGGCTGTGCGTCAGTCTCGGGCAGCCATTGCGCAGGATAGTGGCAGACCTGCAGCGGACCGCGGGCGAAGGCTTTATCGCTGAACAGCAGTTCGCCCAGCGATCGGGTGCCGAGTTCGTCCATGTGCAGGCCGTCATGCTCTAGCGCGCTGCGGGCGGCGACACTGCGGGCAAACACCCATCGTTCATCACGGCCCAGCAGATAGACTTCACGCACCCAGCCTTCGCTGCCCTCAGGCAAGTGCAGCGCGGCGCATTCATCTTCTCGCAGGCGTTGCCAGCCTTCGAATTGCGGCTGCACGCAGAAATGATTGTCAGAGAGCCGGGTCAGGCGTCGGGTCAGGGAATCTTCGTGGAACAGCCACTCAAGAACGACGGGTGAGGGGGCTTCGATCAACTGATCGCACAAAAGCCATTCGGGCGCTGGAAATGCAGGGGTTTGCTGGATCACGGGAGACAAACACAGGCGGCAATCGAGGCGGCGAGCTTAGCATGATTGCGATTTTTGACCGACGACCGGAGCCCCCCCATTTGTGCGCTGAAGCACTTGACGCATTCCCGGCTAAAGCCAGTCCTACAGGCATATGCGGTGTTAGTGGGACCGGCTTCAGCCGGGAAGAGGCCGGTTTGGGCGCTATCAATCTTGCGGCATGACGCTCGACGCCATCGCAGCTAGAGCCAATCCTCCGAAAAGCGCGCGAGTCGTGCATCAATGAAACTTGCGTCATTGCGCTGTGATCAGTAAAAGGCCTGACCCATTCGATAAACTTCGCGACGACAGCGAAGCATCTGGGACGTCTAGCCTGAAACCAAGAGAACCGACCAATGAAAAAGTGGCAATGCATAGTCTGTGGCCTGATCTACAACGAAGCCGACGGTTGGCCGGATGACGGCATCGCGCCGGGCACGCTCTGGCAGGATGTGCCGGAAGACTGGCTGTGCCCTGACTGCGGAGTCGGCAAAATGGATTTTGAGATGATCGAAATCGGCTGATCCGCCGACTTCCACGACCCCTCTGGAGAAATGAATGAACGCACCTGTCGTGATCATCGGTACCGGGCTGGCGGGCTATAACCTCGCCCGCGAATTTCGCAAGCTGGATGGCGAGACGCCGCTGTTGCTGATCACCGCCGATGACGGCCGTTCGTACTCCAAACCCATGCTGTCCACCGGCTTTGGCAAAAACAAGGAAGCCGACGGCTTGAGCATGGCCGAGCCAGGCGCCATGGCCGAGCAGCTCAAGGCCGAGGTGCGCACGCACACCCGCGTCAGCGGCATCGATCCGGGTCACAAGCGTTTGTGGATCGGCGAGGAAGCGGTCCCGTACCGCGATCTGATTCTGGCGTGGGGCGCGGAAACTGTGCGCGTGCCGGTGGCCGGTGATGCCGCCGATGCCATATTCCCGATCAATGATCTGGAGGATTACGCGCGTTTCCGTGCTGCAGCCGCCGGCAAGAAGCGAGTGCTGATTCTGGGCGCAGGCCTGATCGGCTGCGAGTTCGCCAACGATCTGATCCTGGGCGGCTACGAAATCGACCTGGTTGCGCCGTGCGAGCAGGTGATGCCGACGTTGCTGCACCCTGCGGCTGCCGCAGCGGTACAGGCCGGGCTGGAAAGCCTGGGCGCGCGTTTTCATCTCGGCCCCTTGCTGACACGGCTTGATCGTGCCGACGATGGGCTCGAGGCGCACCTGTCGGATGGCGAGGTGCTTCACTGCGATCTGGTGGTATCGGCGATCGGCCTGCGCCCCCGCACTGATCTCGCCGCAGCGGCCGGCCTGGAGATCGGGCGTGGCGTTGTGGTCGATCGGCATTTGCAGACCTCCCACGCCAATATCTATGCACTGGGCGACTGCGCTGAAGTTGATGGCCTGAATCTGCTTTACGTCATGCCGCTGATGAACTGCGCCCGGGCATTGGCGCAAACCCTCGCCGGCACGCTCACACCCGTCAAATATGGCCCGATGCCGGTCACGGTGAAAACGCCGGTTTGCCCGCTGGTAGTGTCGCCGCCGCCCAAGGGCTCGGAAGGTGTCTGGACCGTGGAAGGTGAGGGCGCCGACATCAAGGCACTGTGCCTGGACAGCGACGGCAACCTGCTGGGTTACGCGCTGACAGGCGCGGCGGTGATGGACAAGCTCGCCCTGAACAAGGCTTTGCCCCCGCTGCTGGCATGATTAACAGTCGTTCTGTCGGATAAGCCATCTTTTAGTTGAAACAAACGTGGCCCACGTACTGGCGCGGGTCCCGGCGGCGTGCCATTCTCATTCCGGTCTGCCGCAACGTAGAGCTGTTGCGGCACCTGCTCGCTGTCCGCAAGGGCTGCACGGGACATAAAAACAAAAAACCGTAAAAGAGGCTTCATATGCGTAAACCAGAACTCGCAGCGGCTATTGCCGAGAAAGCAGATCTCACCAAAGAACAAGCCAATCGCGTCCTCAACGCGGTGCTCGACGAAATCACCAACGCGCTGCACAAAAAGGACAGCGTCACGCTGGTTGGCTTCGGCACTTTCTTGCAACGTCATCGTGGCGCCCGCACCGGCAAGAACCCTCAGACCGGTGAGCCCGTCAAGATCAAGGCCAGCAACACGGTGGCATTCAAGCCGGGCAAGTTTCTCAAAGACAGCGTCAATCCGGACTCGGCGAAGCCAGCGAAACCAGCCAAGCCGGCTGCAGCCGCCAAAGATGCGAAGCCAGCCAAGGCCGCAGCGGCCAAGGCACCCGCGGCAAAGAAAAAGTAATTCGCTGAGCGCTCTGCGGAGGGCGAGCAGCATGGAAATGGGCATACCGATCAGTCGGCGTGCCCATTTTTTTATGGCCGGTGAATCGACCGGCGCCGACCCGCGCGTCCCGTCTAGCCCGCCACTTTGCGACTGACCGGTTCTTCCTGCTCGCCGGACAATCAAGCTCGCTACACTGCGGCTGGTCACCCTGACCACCGCTGATCCCATGAGGCCCGCGCATGAAGTTTCGTTTTCTACTCTGGATGTTGGGCCTGTTGATGGCCCGCGCCAGTCGCAATAATCCCGCGTTTCAGCAGCAACTCGCGGGGAAGGATCTGGCTTTCCAGTTGCAGACGGCTGACGGCAAGATCGCCCGGCACTTCATCGTGCGCGATCAGCGCGTCAAGAGCCGCGCCGGCACCTTTGCGGCGCCTGCGTTCGTGATCTCTTTCAAAGACGCCGATTACGGCTTCGCCACAATGCAGGCCCGGAACAAGCAGCTCGCATTCATGCAGGGCATTCAGGACAAGGACATCCTGGTCACCGGCAACGCGGGACTGGTGATGTGGTTCCAGGGGCTGACGAAGTATTTGAAGCCTAGGAAGAAGAAATAGTTGAATGCTCAGGCCTCTTCGTGAGCAAGCTCACTCCCACGAGTACAGCGGCGTGCCTGAGATGTTGAATCGACCCCGAGCCCATGGGAGCGAGATTGCTCGCGAAGACTGAGGCTGAGTCACCACAGAAAATAGCTGAATGCTCCAGCCTCTTCGTGAGCAAGCTCACTCCCACGAGTGCAGCGGCGTACCTGAGATGTTGAGCCAGCCCAGATCCTGTGGGAGCGAGCTTGCTCGCGAAGACTGATGCTGAGTCACCACAGACAATAGCTGAATGCCCCGGCCTCTTCGTGAGCAAGCTCACTCCCACAAGTTCAGTGGTGTACCTGAGATGTTGAGTCAGCCCAGATCCTGTGGGAGCGAGCTTGCTCGCGAAGACTGATGCTGAGTCACCACAGACAATAGCTGAATGCTCCAGCCTCTTCGTGAGCAAGCTCACTCCCACGAGTGCAGCGGCGTGCCTGAGATGTTGAGTCAGCCCAGATCCTGTGGGAGCGAGCTTGCTCGCGAAGACTGATGCTGAGTTACCACAGAAAATAGCTGAATGCCCCAGCCTCTTCACACCCTGAGGTCATCCGTCAATCTGCAGCCAGCTCAGCCAAGCGCTCTGACAAAGGCGATCCGTGCCTGCTCAAGGCTTTCAAATAGATCTGCTCCTCATACA